>QKJH01000098.1 GCA_003250865.1 Alphaproteobacteria bacterium
ATATTGACTTCCTTGGCGTTTTGTACCATTTGAAACAACAGAATATGCCGTTTCACATCGTCACAGATTTTCCCGCTACCGTATCAGCCCTGATGGCGCGCCCGATGGAAGAGGCTGCGCAATGAGCCAGCACCGTCTTAGCGTTGCGTCATGGAACGTCAATTCCATCCGTGCCCGCATCAATAACGTCACCGATTGGCTTAACCGGCGAAAACCGGATATTGTCTGCTTACAGGAAATCAAGGCCACAGAAGAAACATTTCCCTATCTGGAGATTGAATCCTGCGGCTATCAAGCCTCTATTGTCGGACAAAAATCCTATAATGGCGTGGCCATACTGACCAAGGGGAGAAAACCGGATACCGTATCCTATACAGCGCTTCCCTGTGTATCCGCGCCGCAATACGAGGATAGCGCCACCCCGCAAGCACGCTATATTGAGATTGTCCATGAGGGGGTTTGTGTGGCCGGTTTGTACCTGCCCAACGGCAATCCTGTGGATACCGACAAATTTGCCTATAAACTGGAATGGATGGAGCGGTTTTTCCAGCATATCCAAACAACCATGCTCTATAAACAAATGCCTGTTGTACTATGCGGTGATTATAACGTTATACCGCGTGAAATGGATTGTTACGCTCCTGATGAATGGCGCAGTGACGCCCTTTTTCATCCAAGAACCCTTGCAGCATTTCAGAAAATAAAGAGTTTGGGCTTTTATGACGCGTTTGAATCGCTCTATCCCCTTCAAGAAACTCCTTACACTTTCTGGGATTATCAAGCCGGATGCTGGCCGCAGAACAAAGGCTTGCGGATTGACCATTTCCTTTTAAACCCTGCAGCCATGGATAAACTTGTTGGCGTAAGCATTGACAAGGACGAAAGGGATAAAGAAAAAGCGTCCGACCACGTTCCCGTTATCCTGACGCTTTCTTCTTGAATATTCTTGTATGCACTTAGTTATAGGGCGCGTCTATCCAATGCTTCGGACTGAACGGTTTGAATCATACGGCGTAGGGTAATCGGATTGTCCACCATGTCAGGCAGATCAATATCGCCCTCGCCCGTACCTAAGCAATCTACCGAACCGTAACCCAGCATCCGTCCCAAAAGCGATTGGGTTACCGCCACACTCACAATATTGTTAATGGCCATTTCCTGTACATTCCGGGCAACCCAGCCGCGCTTGAAAATCAGACGCTTTGTCGTTACGGCGATTTCCGTCGTCGCACGAACAAGAAAAACCATGCCCAGATGGAATAAACCCAACAGAATAAGAGAGAATGCCACCATGCGCCAAAGTGCTTTCAAATGCCAGAAATTATGGACAAACTCATCCATATTCAGGGCAAGAACAGCTTTATGCATGTAGATAATCGGTGTTTCGGGGTAATAATACATGGCAACCCCTGTCCACAGAACCAGAAAAGCGGCGAACCAGTACAGAGCAAGAGACACAAACCCCCGTAGCAAAAACATCCAATGGTATTGTGCGCCGAACACAATTTTTTCACCTTGGGTAACAACTTCCTGAACATATAGCATGAATTATAAGCTCCTGACTGAGGCTGATAGTCTTTGGGCAAGGATAACAGGATAATTCCAAAGCGCAAACAGTTATTTCATCCGTATTTTTTATACTATTCTTCGGCCATCAGCGATTTCGTGCTACGCGCAACGATGACATAGGCTCCGAAGTAAAGCAATGCTGCCAGAACCGATGCCCAGAAACCGATAGTGATGTCAACCAGCTCCAACCCTTGCATAATGATAAAAACCGGAGCCAATGAAAAAATGGCAATACGAAAACGGTCGTTAAAAATCAAAGACCTCTCCCGTATAAACGCGCTGACCACATAGCTGAGCAAAGCAATAAAAAAGGCCTTTATCACGAACCCTACCCACATGCCGGCAAAGAAAAAGAACCAAAAGAAAATCGCCGCTATATACCGATAGGCTCCCAGTACCGTTTCCAAATGAAAGGGTAAATAATTATTCAGATTGAACGAGCCATCTTTAACCTTATCAAACGTGTGAATACGCACTTCGCCGTTTTCTTTGCTTGTAATGATTTTCCTTTTGCCGACAAGTACGACCCCATTCGGATAATCCTTCAAATCATCCATCGAGACGCTATCCCGGAATACGACCAGCGGTCTGTCCCATTCTTCTTTATCCGTGTCCGACGATGCTCCCCCCTCATCCGAGGTATCCTTGTTCATTTCTTCCTGAATATCCTGCGGAACGATATTGCGAAATGTCATGGTATAGGGCAGCTCTTTATCAATCGTCAGCTCGCCATCCTTGAAAGTATAATGGTGCGGCGCCGACAAAGCCGCATGATTGACCACGGCATCCGCTACCGGTGGAACTTTTACAACAAACTGAGCCGCACTTATAATGGAAAAGACAGCTACAATAAGTGTTGCAAAGCCGATACCGCTGGCATTTTTCCAGCGATAAACCACATTACGAAATAATTCGGGCTCGAAAAAACAACCGTACAGCGCCTTTAGATAAGATGAAAGCATAAGAACATCTTCCTTGCGTTATTGCATCAATCTGAAAATAGCATAGCAATTCTTTTGGGTATTGTCTTCAATATAGCCGTTCCAACACCCCACACCACCGGCACGAACGCTACCGGAACCGGCCTGACCATCATCCATTTTGCGATCAATCAGCGCCGTTTCCTGTGGCGAGAGAGCAAGTGAACCGTCATTGGCAGTATTGGGAATATCACCGGTAATCCGGTTGCGCAAAACAACATGCAACCCCGAACGTGAGCTGACCGTTTCATAAAAGACATGCCAACCGCCATTCATGCGTGACGGCGGATGCGTCTCTCCCCATGAGGGATAGGCAGGATTAGCCGAAGGATTCACACCCGATATCAAATCAGATAAAACCAGATGCTTCCAGAAATAGGTTGTTTCAACATTGGGCGCTGCCGCTCCCGTTCTATCGGTGCGGGCATCGCCGGGGGCTCCAACTATCGAATTACCGTCACCATTACCACAAAGATTGGCGGCAACACAATTGGGTACGCGGGCATCGGCATTAATCATATCACCGGGAAGAGCACTATATTTATCCATAAAAGCCGTTAGTGCCGCCGTATAGCTGCGATCCTGTGAAATGGTTGTCGTTATACGGGCATTTTTCATCATTTCCTGTCCTTTGAGAACACCGCCGATAAGCAAACCGATAATCATCATGACGATGGCCAATTCAACCAGAGTAAAACCTTTGTTATGTCCCTTATGCATAAAATATATCCCACTAAAAAAATTAAATATCTCGGATTTTTTATAGCGC
>QKJH01000197.1 GCA_003250865.1 Alphaproteobacteria bacterium
CCTACACACGATGTTCAGTGCTGATAAAAATAAAACCATCATGACACTGCTTTTTGAACGTGCCATTCGCGTCAAAGGCAATGTCAAACATACCGGTTTCTACCCTGTTTCCGGGCGCTCCTCCCTTGCCGATATTATCGAGGTCGCAGGAGGACTTGGCCCCAACGCCGACCGTAAAACGATTGAAGTAACACTTGCACCGCCATCTGCACAAACGGCCGCACCTGTTCCAATTACTCCGGCCGCGGCACAAGCACGAACACAAGATATCGAGCAACCGGAAAGCATGGATAGCCGCATTATTCTTGATTTTACCATGACCGGCGAAGACGCGCTTTGGCTAAACCCGCGTGATACGGTTCATGTGAACAAAAGCGTAATACCACCGACTGCACCATCTTCACCTTCGTCCGATATATAGCCCCAAGCCGCATATATTATTGACATAAAAACAAACATACTATAGACTTCATAAAAATTTGAGGTGTGTATGAACAATCCCGCGTTTTCGATTATTACCATCACTAAAGATGATCCGGGCGGATTCGAGAAAACCATGAAATCGGTTCAAGAACAAACTTGCCGTGATTTTGAATGGATTGTTATTGCCACTGACACGGCACATAATGGCACGCTTGATATTATTCGCCAAAACATGCACGACATTACTTTTCTGGCCTACAACCAGGATACAGGCCTGTACAATGCCATGAATATAGGCACCGATCAAGCCACAGGCGATTATATGATTTTCTTAAACGGCGGCGATTCTCTGTTTGACGAGAAAGTCTTGGAATATACCAAAGACATCGCTCAAAGAACCGATTATCCCGAGTACCTGTATGGCAACCAAGCCAATGTTGATGAAAATGGACGGGTAAAATTCTATGAAACAGCACCTGCTGATAAAGAGGCATTGATACAACGCCCCGCTTCACACCAATCCCTGTTTTTCAAAAGAGAAGCGTATGAGCGGATGGGTTTGCGTTATGACGAGAGCATGAAGATTGCTGCCGATACCGGGTTAAAAATTCAATTTGCGCAAAATGCGCAATCCTTTCATAAAATGGATTTGATTGTGAACACCTTTGATACAACAGGCATATCGAATGCCCGTTCGTGGCGACAGGTAAGAGAAGGATACAAAATCCGCCGTACCATTCGTAAACAATCCTTTAGTCAAGCCGCGCTTAGCATGTGTCGTCCCATTATTGCCACAGCAATGAAAAATTATACACCAGCTCTTTTTGAAGTGGCTAAAAAAGTATATCATGGCCTAAACCCGAATATTTCAACAGCTTCAGTGGAAAACAATGCCATTCTTTTCAATCGTCACAATAACCCTCAATAACAAAAAGGGTCTTCAGAAAACATTCGATTCACTGGACAAACAAACCTTTCGTGACTTTGAATGGCTGGTTGTCGACGGTAAATCCGAAGACGGCACCGACAAGTGGATTCATGCCCATGAAAGCTATATCACGTGGCACCAATCCCGAAAAGACAAAGGCCTGTACGATGCCATGAATATCGGACTTGACCATAGCCGCGGTGATTATGTGCTTTTCCTCAACGCAGGAGACACGTTGGCCGACGAATACACACTGGCCCGTGTAGAATATGCTATCCGTAGCAACGATAACATTGATCCCGACTTCGTTTATGGCGATGCATGGGAAGAAATGCAGGACGGCTCTGTCGGTCTTAAACTGTCAGCCGGTCATGAAAAAATGAATTATGGCCTATTTACCCACCATCAGTCCATGTATTACCGCCGGCTGGCCATCGGTGATATGCGTTATAATCTTGATTATAAAATCGCCGCCGATTTCGATTTTACCGTACGTTTTCTCAAACGCGTCACAGGAAGCATCGTTTATATCGACAAGCCGTTATGTATCTTTGAAAATGGTGGCATTTCCCAGACAAAAGCGGATTTGGGCCGACGGGAATTTTTTGCCATACGCAAGAAAGAACTGAATATCCCTGCTCCGATTAACTGGCTGTTCAACGCCTTTCAATGGGGCATGACTCGCTTGCGCGAGCGCTATCCCCGACTTTATTTTGCTATTCGCTTTCACCACGGAGATTAGCAATCTCCCGGCCAATCATTCTGTAATAGCGGGCGCGACACAGCGCATAGGATAGTCCCCCTATGCCATCAAGAAAGCCGCATTTAAGAATAAAGCTGTCCAGAAATACCCAGAGCGGTTTAAAGGGCATTATCCAGAAAAGCGATGCCATGGTCTGCATTATTCCCACACGATCGTAGACAAGCTTGTCCTTTTTTTCGTGAACAATCATCCAGGCAATCCAGCGTGCATAACGTCTGTGTTTTTCAAGCCATTCCTGCCTATTGCTAAAACCATGATGGATAAGCGGCTTTGACAACTGCCCCGTCTCCCCTTTGACAAGCGGCTGATAATGCCCTTCCATTTCGCCGGAATTAAACTCATCTTCGTCCGAAACATTTGGAAAAAAAGCCATGCCGTTTTTAAACAGAACAATTTTATTGTTCCGCCGTCCATGACGGAGCAAACGGTTTTTCCAAACTGAAAAACTGCGAATGTAATAGGCATCCTTGCTGCGTTTTTTGGATAACAACCGGGTTAGCTCCAGACGCAGTGAAGAAGATACCACCTCATCCGCATCAACAAACATGACCCACTCGGTACGGATGGGAATGTTATCAAGACTCCACTGGCGTTTCTTTGGATAACGCCGGTTCCATTCAAACGGCATGACCTTGGCACCCAGCTGGGCAGCAATTTTCCCTGTTTTATCATTGCTGAAGGAATCAACAACAACAATACGCTGACAAAAGGACAACGACTTGATACAGCGGGCGATATGCGCTGCTTCGTTTTTTGTCATGACCAATACGGTGATGGGGAGTTTATCAGCTGTTTTCTTCATGACACTATTCGAGCAATGAACGTGCCATTTTTTCAAACAATCCGGCCATTTTTTCATGGGCGATAGCCGAAGCGGCTTTTTCCGATCCGGCCGAGGCCGCAGCCCATACGGCCTTGTTCGTAACAAAGTCGGCTACAGCTTTGGCAAAGTCATATTTAGCCGTCTCGCTTTTAACATCAATTACGACACCGGCTTTGTATTCCTCAATCAATCTGGCCGCTTCCGATTTTTTGCTTCCCAAAAAGATAACAGGCTTTTTCATAGCAAATGCTGAATTAACCTTGCTGGGCATTAACAGTCCCAGAGCATCTTCTTTCATCGTGGCCAAATGCACGTCTCCGGCGTCCA
>QKJH01000146.1 GCA_003250865.1 Alphaproteobacteria bacterium
GTCCGGCAGTTTGGCACTGACTTGTTCATTGAACGATGTAATGCGGATATAACCGACATCTTTGCCAATCAACTCGCTACGAACCGAACGGATTTTGATGGTGTCACGGATAATCTCTACATCAAACGGATCGGCAACGCCTTCGCGCACGACCGTAATAACAATTTTTTTGCCCACTGGGCCGCGCATTTTGTCTACGGCTTGCGACAGGGTTAAACCCATCACTTCTTCGCCGTCAATACGGATAACCAAATCGCCCGCTTGCATACCGGCTTTGAATGCCGGTGTGTCATCAATCGGTGAAACAACCTTGACCAGACCGTTATCCATGGTTACCTCGATACCCAGACCGCCAAATTCACCCTTGGTTTGGACACGCATGTCTTCAAACTCATCCGCATTCAAAAAGCTGGAGTGCGGGTCAAGGCTGGTCAGCATGCCGTTGATGGCCGCTTCAACCAAATCTTTATCTTCGACTTTTTCCACATATTGTTCACGTACCCGTTCGAAAATATCACCGAACAGGTTTAACTGACGGTATGTTTCAGCCGTGATGGCGTTTTCATCTTCGACTTTTTCCTGTGGCGCTTCGGTTACTTCCTGCGTGGTTGCCCCATCCTCACCAATAAGCGGAATGGTTTCGGTTTCTTGGGCGTGAGCCATCGTTGAAAGGGATAACGCCAGAACAAAAACAAGGCGTGCGACAAAAGAGGGATTAAACAAAGACGTCATGGTTATCCTTTACGAAGTTTTTTTTCAGGGTTGGTGGGCGTGCCGTTGTGGCGCAGTTCAAAGTATAGAGAACTTTCCTTCTTATCGGAAGAGGGTATTTTCCCCACCGGTTCACCCGAATAGATTTCCGTTCCTACACGGCCATATATTTCGGACAATCCGGCAATCAAGGAAAGATAGCCTTTCTCGTGCTCGATAATGACAATCAATTTGTAATTTTTAAACGGGCCGGCAAAGCGGATTTTTCCGGCCATGGGGCTGACCACAGTGGCACCGCCCGTTGAACGGATGGTAATGCCTTTGCTTTTCAATCCGTGTTCATCGGTATCACCAAAGCGGGTTCTGATGCGACCAGCGACCGGCATCATATAGTCTCCGTCCGTGTCAAACAGGTTAAAGAAGGAAAAACTATCGTCTTTCTTGGCGGGGTCTTTTGCGGTGCCCTGCTTTTTGACGGCGTTCATCAATCCGGCCAGATCACGGGCTTTCAAGCGCAACCGCGTGGTTTCGGCTTCCTGTTTTTCTTTGTCACCCAAAAGCGAGGTGTAAAAACTTTCCCGCTTTTTCAGCATGCTTTCCAACGATGTCTGTTCTTTTTTCAAACTCTCAAGGGCGGCAACACGGGTGTTCATCTCACGCTCCAACTCGGTATTGAGGGTTTGTAAATCTTTGAGCGTATTGGACAGCGCTTCGGCTTCTTGCTTTAATGTCGGGATAGCTTTTTTTACCAAAAGCGAAGAACGCGCTGTGTTAATGGGACTGTCGGGGCGGGCAATCAGCGCTTCGGGTGGGACGCGGGCGATGCGTTGCAAGGCCATCAACAGCGTGCCCATGGACTCTTTGTCTTTTTCCAGCTTGGCTTGTTTTTCGGCAATATCGGCACGCAGACTGTCCATGCGCTCGTCAATATCTATCAATTTGTTTTCATTACGACGGATGTCGGCTGTCTTATCCACCATATCCTGACGCAGTTCTTTCAGGGATTTTTTCGTTTGGGATAGGTCTTTTTCAATTTTCTGTTCTTTTTCTTTGCTTTGCGCCAGATTTTTTTCAATCGTATCGGCGTACGCCGGTGTCGCAGCGGCGTATGACAGCACTAGGAAAAAAAGTAGAAGGATGGAAAAATGGCGCAGCATTACAGATGAAAAACATTGTTAGAAGTTACTGTGTCCATCCTAACCGACACCGCGCAATGAGCAAGTGTTTTTTTATTCACGATGATAAGGGTGGCCGGCGATGATTTGCTGGCTGCGGTATATTTGCTCGCACAGCATGGCTCTTACCATCTTGTGCGGCCAAGTCAACTTACCGAATGACAGTAACAGCGAGGCTTTGCTGCGAACCGCATCATTCAGTCCGTCTGCTCCGCCAATGATAAAGAGGATATGGCTGCATCCGCCATTCATCCATTTTTCAATATTCCGGGATAAATCCATGCTGGATAGGTTTTTGCCGCGTTCATCCAGCGCAACAATGCGACTTTGCGGTGTGGCCTTTTTATCCAGCACTGTCAAGATAGCGGTGTTTTCCTGTTCGTTTGTTGTGGCGGCGTGGGTAGGGATTTCTGTGACCTCAACCGTCCATTTCATGCGCTTCAAATAGGTATCAATCAGATCCTGAAACGGCGATTTGGAAAGTTTTCCGATGGCCAGAATATCAACCCGCATGGATTACTTCTTTCCGATTTTGACGATGTGTTTTTCCGGCTCGTTCATCGACCAGATGCGTTCGATATTGTAAAACTCGCGTACTTCGGGGCGGAACAGATGGACAATCACGCCGCCTGCGTCAACCAACACCCAGTCTCCTTGTGCTTTACCTTCGGCGCGTACCGAACTGATAAGCGGTTTGACGGCATCAATGATTTTGTCCGCAAGCGAAGCAACCTGACGGGTCGAAGCACCGTTGGCAACAATGATGTAATCGGCCATAGAGCTTTTGCCCTGAATATCCATGACGGTAATATCCGTGGCTTTGGCATCGTCCAATGTTTTTTCAATGAGGTTTTTGAGTTCCAATGACTCGATAACGTCCTTACTCTGAGACGGTTCGGTTGTATCTGGCATTTATCTTCCGTAAAAAATTAAGTCAATCCGATTAACGAATTTCAATCTATACGGTATTCACTCGGAAAAAGCAAATATTAGTGTATGGATTGGGTAATTTTTTCAATGGATTGATTGGAAAGATTGGCCAAATCTTTGCCTTTGAGCTTTTTCTCAAGTGTTTCACCGGCAATCTGGACTGCTTTGTCAGCCACCATACTGCGCACGTCATGGATAGCCTGTTCCTGCGTTTCACTCAGGCGCTTTTTGGCTTGTTCTTCCATGTGGGCAATCTTGTCTTTTAGCTCTTCCACAGCTTTGTCCCGCGCTTTGTTAGCGTGGACTTGGGCGGTCTTGATGATGTCATCGGCTTCTTTCATGGCATCACGGTATTTGTGCTGGTACTTGGCCAGCATTTCCTGTGCCTCGGTTCGCAGGTTCTCGGCTTCTTCGATTTTATGGC
>QKJH01000147.1 GCA_003250865.1 Alphaproteobacteria bacterium
ATAAAGATAACGGCAATGGCAACACCTCACAACAGAAAATGAGCGCATGGAAAGCGTCTGCTTGTATGGTTCAGGAAAATGTTACCCGTGCCCCATGGGTTGAAGGTCGCCCCAATTTGAACAATCCGGTTTACAAAAAAAATACGGTTCAGTTTTCACAGTTTTTAATAAAATAACAGAAGAGATAACATGAAAGTTACACAAAAGAAAAAAGAAGGCTTGTCCATTGAATTTAACGTGGTTGTGCCTTCGGACATCGTTCAAAAACATATTGATACCCGTTTGGAAGAAATGGGTAAGACGGCTAAAATCCCCGGTTTCCGTCCGGGCAAAATTCCGGCCAATGTTTTGAAGCAGCGTTACGGTGATCATGCCCGTGCTGAATCGTTGGAACGCGTTGTCAATTCTTCGGTTATGGAAGTTATCAAAGATAAAGACATCAAACCGGCTATGCAGCCGAAAGTCGAAATTGTCCGTTTTGACGACAATAACGAAGTTGAATTTTCAATGTCTGTTGAACAGATGCCGGAATTTACCGTGGCCGATTTGAAAAAAATCAAAGTGCAAAAGCTGGTGAAAAAAGTTGATGACAAGGAAATCGACGATGCGCTTGGCCGTATTGCCGATACCAACAAAAACTCGGAAGTTGTAGAAGAAAAACGCGCCACCAAAAAAGGCGACATCGTTAAAATCGACTTTGACGGTTCGGTTGACGGTGAGAAAAAACCGGGTATGAAAGGCGACGATTACGAACTGGAACTCGGTTCGAATAGCTTTATCGACAATTTCGAAGACCAACTGACCGGTAAAAATGTCGGCGACCATGTTTCGGTGAAGGTTACCTTCCCGAAAGAATATGGCGCGACGGATTTGGCCGGTAAAGCCGCTGTTTTCGAAGTAGACATCAAGGAAATCCGCAAGGCGGTTAAACCGAAAATCGATGATGAATTTGCCAAAGCCATGGGTTTTGACTCATTGGACAAGCTGAAAGAGAACATCAAAACGCAAATCGGTCGTGAATACGAACAATTCACCCGTATGAAGGTTAAGCGCGAGTTGCTGGATGCCTTGGACAAAGCCAATAAATTCGAAGTACCTGCCGGCATGGTTGAAGAAGAATACAACCAAATTTGGCAACAGCACATCAACGACATCAAACAGCGCAAGCTGGATATTGCTGAAGCTGAAAAAGATGAAGACACCAAAAAAGAATTCCGCAAAATCGCTGAACGCCGTGTCCGTCTGGGCTTGGTTCTGTCTCAGGTTGGCAATGACAATAATGTTCAGGTTAAACGTGAAGAGCTTAGCCAGGCCATTATGCGTGAAGCCTCCCGTTATCCGGGACAGCAACAGCAGGTTTTTGAATATTATCAAAAGAACCCGCAAGCTGTTGAAATGTTGCGTGCTCCGCTTTTTGAAGAGAAAGTCGTCGACTTTATCTTGGGTGAGGCCAATGTCACGGAAAAAGAAGTTGATTTGGATACGCTGATTGCAGATCCTGATGCGCACGACCATGAATGTGGCCCGGATTGCGATCATGACCACGGCAAAAAGTCTTCTAAAGCAAAATCTCAAGAAAAGACTGCAAGCAAATCAAAAGAAACAAAATCAACAGCCAAAAAGACAACAAAAAAATAAGTTGTTCTAATGTAACGGTTTAATGAAAATCCCTGCCTTTTACGGCAGGGTTTTTTGTTTTTGCAAAAAATAAGCTACTCAATAATAACGACCTTTACCGCTACCCGTTCATTGCCGAATTGCTGAAATGACCTATTTTCCTTTTTGCTAACGTTTTTTCAATCTTTACCTTATTAGAGTGTCTGGTATAGTAATTCAAAACCCATCCAAAAAAGTACAAAAGCAGGAGCATTATAATGGAATTTGATACATCGCCGATGAATTATCTCGTCCCCATGGTTATTGAACAAACCAGCCGCGGCGAACGGTCTTTCGACATTTATTCCCGTTTGTTGAAAGAGCGCATCATCTTTTTAACCGGCGAAGTTAATGACGAGGTCTCCAGCCTTATCTGTGCCCAGCTGCTGTTTCTGGAATCCGAAAATCCCAGCAAGGATATTTCCTTTTACATCAACTCGCCCGGTGGTGTGGTAACAGCCGGTATGGCCATGTACGATACCATGCAATACATCAAATGCGATGTGTCGACGGTGTGTATCGGTCAGGCCTGTTCGATGGGCTCGCTGCTTCTGGCTGCGGGTGCGGCCGGTAAGCGTTACTGTTTGCCCAATGCCCGCGTAATGGTTCACCAACCTTCGGGTGGTGCACGCGGTCAGGCTACCGACATCAAGATTCAGGCCGAAGAAATCCTGAAATTGCGCGATCGCTTGAACGATTTGTATGTTTACCATTGCGGCCAAAAGAAAGCCGATGTTGAACTGGCGCTGGAACGTGATAAATTCATGTCGGCCGATGAGGCCAAGGAATGGGGGCTGGTTGACCATGTGGTAACCTTCCGTCCGGGTGAAAAAGACGATAAGAAAAAATAATATCCAATCTTTTTATTGTAATTAAAACGATTTAGCCATGGCGGGTTCTGTTTCATGGCTAAATTTTTTACAAATGGCTTGAAAATTGCTATTAAAAACACATATTTGACTCTATACTTGCCGATAATTAAGCCATAAACCAGGAAAAGTGAGAAAAAGTGACCGATTTCACCGAAAAAACCACCGAAAATGATGATGTTTTTGAGAAAAGCGGAACTCTACCGCTATTGCCGCTGCGCGATATTGTGGTTTTCCCGCATATGATTGTGCCGCTGTTTGTCGGTCGGGAAAAATCCGTCTGGGCATTGGAAAATGTTATGCGCACACCCGGCAAACAGGTTTTGCTTGCCACGCAAATGGATGCTTCGATTGATGAACCCGAATTTGATGATATTTACCGGGTCGGCACGATTGGTACAGTACTACAATTGTTAAAATTGCCCGATGGCACGGTCAAAGTGCTGATTGAGGGCAAAAAACGCGTCAAGTTGAACACAATTGCCGATACGGGACGTTTCTTTCAGGCTACGTACGAAGTGCTTTCTGATGAACATAGCGATGCCGAGTTGGAAAACGAAGTCAAGGCGTTGGCACGCGCGCTGGTGGCGCAGTTTGAAAACTATATCAAACTGAACAAGAAAATCCCGACAGAGGTTCTGGGGTCCATCAGCGATATTGACGACTATGAAAAGCTGGTCGATATGATTGCTTCTCACCTGAACTTT
>QKJH01000185.1 GCA_003250865.1 Alphaproteobacteria bacterium
ACCCCATAACCGTACCCAATGCACCCGACAATAATGTAAAGTATTTCAATGAACTGTTCATTTTGGACATCCGCTTTCATACCCTTTTGCGTAAATTTTTATTGAGAGAACTCTCATTTTTGATAGCTATCAATTGCTATAACACCCTAAATTATTTAATATTTGCTAAAGCACCGACTTTTTATTGCAATTATCGAAAAGTCATGGACGATGTATCAATACCTTTTAATGCGCCGTCGTCGGCGTCCCCACCAGTATCACCACCGCTGGCAGACAATTTTTTGATGGACAGCGACATATCCACGGGATAATCGGATTCGGCGATGGCTGTTTGCGCCGATATTTTCTTTTGTTGATATAATTCAAGGAGCATTTGGTCGAAAGTATTCATCCCCGTAGTCTTGTTCTTGGCCATGACATCACGAATTTGCGATGTATCCCCTTTGACAATCAATTCTTTGATATAACCCTGATTGAGCAAAATCTCATAAACCAGCACGCGCCCACCGCTAATGGCCGGAATTAGCCGTTGGGAAACGATGGCTCGAAGGTTCATGGCCAGATTAATCCGAGCCTGATCCCGCTCGTCCTGTTTGAAAAAGTTAAGCATCCGCTCAATGGCCTGATAGGCGTTATTGGCATGCAATGTTGCTAAACACAAATGTCCCGTTTCGGCGGCTACCAATGCCTGTTCCATTACTGGCTTGTCACGCACTTCGCCGATAAGGATAACATCCGGCTTCTGACGGAACGAATTTTTCACGGCAACAAAGTAACTTTCGGTATCCACGCCAACTTCACGCTGAGTAACAATGCATTTTTTGTGTGTGTGCAAAAATTCCACAGGGTCTTCGATAGTGATGATATGCCCCGGCTCTTTTTCATTGCGATAATCAATCATCGAAGCCAATGTCGTTGATTTACCCGATCCCGTCATACCGCACAGCATAATAATGCCGCGTTTATTCATCACCAAATCTCCCATCATTTCGGGCAATCCCAAATCGGCGAAAGACGGTATCTCGTTATTGATGGCACGAATGACCAGTGCCGGTGACTGGCGCTGTTGCATGATATTGACACGGAAGCGTCCCACGCCTGCCACACCAAAGGACAGGTTCATTTCATGCTCTTTTAAAAACTGTTCATACTGTTCGGGCGTTGTCAGGCATTTGACAATTTCTTCCATCTTGTCAAAGGAAATGCGGTTTTCCTCATCGCCAAGCGGAACCAGTTTGTCGTCAATTCTGAGCTGTGGGCGACGTTTTACTGTCAAATAAATATCGGATGCCTTTTCGGCAACCATCTGACGCATCCAACCATCAATAATCTCACGCATTAGAACGAATATCCTTCCTGATCACCAGCTGATTCTCCCGGCCCTTTTGGACCGGTTGAAGACGTCCCTGACGAAGAAGACGCACCGTGACCTGCACTACCCGAACGCTCCATACGCGCAGGATCTTTTGATGCCGAAGAGACTTGGACGCGGGATTTAGGCTGTGCTTCACCGGTATTGGCAGAAGCATGTTCATTACCTTTGATGCCGTCATCTGCCGATTTTAACAGAACACGTGCTGCTTCTTCCTCGGTAATGATTTCGGCATCCAAAAGGGCGCGTACGGTATCTTCCATGGTTTGCATTCCGTGACGGATACCGACCTGAATCATGGAGTACATCTGGGCAATCTGGTTTTCACGAATAAGGTTACGCACGGCATTGGTACCCACCAGAATTTCATGAGCGGCAATACGTCCCTTGCCGTCTGCGCGTTTCAACAGTGTCTGGGCAATAACCGCCTGTAAAGAGGATGAAAGCATGGCTCGAACCATTTCCTTTTCTGCAGACGGAAACACATCGATAATACGGTCAATGGTTTTCGATGCCGAGCTGGAGTGCAATGTACCAAAGACAAGGTGCCCCGTTTCCGCCGCCGTCAAAGCCAGCGAAATGGTTTCATAATCACGCATCTCACCTACCAGAATAACGTCTGGATCTTCACGCAAGGCACTACGCAGTGCTTTGGAAAAGGATTTCGTATCGTTTCCGACTTCGCGGTGGTTAACCAGTGACTTTTTTGAATTGTGGAAAAACTCGACCGGATCCTCAATCGTTAGAATATGTTTGGAATAGTTGGTGTTGATATGGTCGATAATAGCAGCCAGAGTGGTTGATTTACCTGAACCTGTGGGCCCTGTTACCAGAACGATACCTTTTTCCAATCCGGTCAGTTTTTTGATGACTTCGGGCGGATCCAGCTCGTCCAATGTGGGAACACGCGAGGGGATAGTACGAAAAACGGCCGATGCGCCGTTACGCCCGGTAAAGGCATTCACACGGTAACGGGTATTCTTATCAAACGCGACGGCAAAATCGATTTCTTTTTCCGATTCATAAACCGCACGGTTTTCTTCCGACATGATGGAGTAAAGCATCTTACGAATGTCATCCGCTTCCAGTTCAGGGCCGTCAATACGCTTAAGCTCTCCGTCAATACGTACAATCGGCTGATTGAGCGGCGACAGGTGTAAGTCCGATGCGCCGTTTTGATGTGTAAATGCTAAAAGTTCGGTAATGTCCATGAACAAGTCCCTCTGTCCGTCAAATTATTAACCTTACACACCATAACAGAGGGTATTTACAAAAAGATTAACTCTTAAAGGAGAAAACAGACAATCAGCGAAATAATCAGGGCAGGTCCAAACGGAAAAAGCTCGCTTTTGGTCGCTTTTTTGTACAGAGCACCAAAGGCAATGCCAAAAACTCCCGACAATATCAGGAATAGCGAAAAGGAAGCCATACCCAGCCAAATTCCGGCCGCAGCAAAAAATTTGACATCCCCCATTCCCATGGCTTCTTTCTTTAAGACCCTACCAACCAGCAAAGCCAAGGCATAAGAAGCTCCGGCATAGATAACGCCGGAAAGAACATATCCCAAAAGCGCATGATGGCTTAGGCCGTGATAGGCTAGTCCCAGTATAGCTAGAGCGATATTCAAGCTGTCAGGTAAAATTCGAAAAGCGCTATCAATGAAGAACAAACCCACCAGAACGGGAATAGCCATCATTACCGGTATGAGTGCCCACACCGGCCCGATTAACAGATAGAAAACAAGGGCAAGAAACAGCGACAAACATTCGGCAAGTATATAGAAAGGGGCTATTTTCTGACTGCAATAAGAACATTTTCCCCTTTGAATCAAGTATGATAAAACAGGAATC
>QKJH01000108.1 GCA_003250865.1 Alphaproteobacteria bacterium
GGTTTATCCCATCATGCGGGTGGAGGTGGAGTCTTTCCACGGATAACATGGAAGAAGGCTGCCAAGATAAACAGCACAAGAAACACAAAAAACAACAGTTTGGCAATACCAACCGAAGCGGCGGCAATGCCGCCAAATCCAAAAATTCCTGCAATAATGGCAATAATAAGAAATGTCAGTGCCCATCCAAGCATGGTTATAATCCTTTCGTTTTGATGGTCAGAATATTTTTTATCTTCGTGTCGTCAAGCATACGGTTCATCTTTGAAAAAGTTCCCGTTTTTTTGGGGAACTCAATAGAAGTCAAGCCGTAGGTGAAACTGTCAAGGGAGAGGGGCACTTCGTTTTGCAGGGAGAATATGATGGTATGACCAGTCAGATTAATGACTATGATATACAGGCCTATGTCGATGGAGAATTGGAAAAAGAAGATAAGAAGCGCATATGGCGTTTTATCGCGGCTAACCCGTCCGCCATGCGCCGCTATAAGCAACTGTGTGAACAAAAGGAAGCATTGAGGAATTGGTGGACTGGCGTTTATCACTAAAAAGCGTGACAGTATCGGTGTTCTTCCGCTATAACGGTAAGGATGGTTTTGCCAAAAGAACAGGACAAAATATAGAGTAAATGAATAATGGGCGATGATTATTGGAGTCACGAGTATGAACCACCTTTGTGTGTGGTACTCCATCCGTACGAAAAAGAAAAAATAAGCGAAGGAAGCCGTACACCGCGCGCCTGTCTGGAAGAGGCGGTCTCGCTGGTCAAAGCCATTCGCATGGAATGCGTGTATAACGAGGCCATCGGGCTGAAGTCGCTGGCTTCGGCAACCTTGATGG
The DNA here is from genome assembly GCA_003250865.1 of Alphaproteobacteria bacterium. Lineage (GTDB taxonomy): Bacteria > Pseudomonadota > Alphaproteobacteria > Micavibrionales > SZUA-601 > SZUA-601. Next base: position 840 of record QKJH01000108.1, read on the forward strand.
GGACGGGGACAATTGAACGCCTTGCTGAAATTATCTCGGGTAATAAAGCCGAGGTTGTGGTGGTTGATTATCCGCTCTCGCCGCGTCAACAGCGCAATCTGGAAAAAGCATGGAATGTCAAGGTTATTGACCGGACAGGGCTTATTCTTGAAATCTTTGCCGACAGGGCGCAAACCGCCGAAGGTAAGCTTCAGGTCGAACTGGCGCAGTGCGAGTACCAGAAATCGCGCCTTGTTCGGGCGTGGACGCACCTTGAACGTCAGCGTGCGACCGGTAAAACGGGCGGCCCGGGTGAAAAGCAGATTGAGCTGGACAAGCGCCTGATTGGCGAGCGGATTGCCAAGCTCAAAGACGAACTGAAAATTGTTGAAAAGCGGCGCAAAGTACAGAAAAGCAAACGGGACTCCGTGCCTTATCCGGTGGTGGCTCTGGTGGGCTATACCAATGCGGGTAAATCAACCTTGTTTAATCGCCTGACGGAATCCGATGTCATGGCCAAGGACATGTTGTTTGCCACGTTGGATCCGACCATGCGCGAGGTCAAGCTGCCTTCGGGACGGCGAATCATCCTTTCGGATACGGTTGGCTTTATCTCGAATCTGCCGACACAGTTGATTGCGGCTTTCAAGGCAACATTGGAAGAGGTGCTCGAGGCTGATTTGATTTTGCATGTCAATGACATCAGTAGCCCGTCATCACTGGCTGAACGTAAAGATGTTCTATCCATTCTAGAGGAGCTGGGCATTGATATCCGCCGTGAAGGCTATATCGTTGATGTCCTGAACAAGATTGACATGGTCAAAGATATTAACGTCATTAAAAAGATGGCTACCCCAAAGGAAAACGAATGTTACATTTCGGCCATCGTCGGTAGCGGTATAGATGGTCTTTTGGCTAAAATAGATACGCTGATGGGGCGCGAGGCGCACCGTATGCGGGTGGTTTTACCGGTGGTTAATGGTCGTGCGGTATCATGGCTGTATGAAAACGGAGAAGTTCATCATACCGCTATTGACGATGAAACCCAGATGATGACAATGGATGTCTCCTTGTCGGCCTTTAAAAAGGGACAATGTCTTTCCCGTTTTGGCAATGATGTCACTATAGTGGACTAGAAAAGGATAGAGAATTAAGCCAATGATGCTGCCGATTGATATTTACCAGGTTTCCTATATTATCCGGCGGGCATCCGAGGCCGTAATAAAACCCTATTTTCGAAAATTGTCGACATGTGATATATGCCAAAAATCGGATGACGTAGGGGACATCGTTACTATTGCCGATGAAAAAGCCGAACAGGTTCTGGTGCAGGGCTTGGCACCGCTTATCCCGAATGCCGGATTTCTGGGCGAGGAAATGTTTGCGGATGACCCGTCCATCGCCAATGGTTTCATGGAAAAACAATGGGTATGGGTCATTGATCCGATTGACGGTTCACGCAACTATGCCGAAGGCTCGGTGGTTTTCAGCGTCGTTGTGGCTTTGCTGAATTACGGTCGTCCGGTGGGCGGCTGGATATACGATGTCATGAATGACCGTATGGCCATTACGGTCAAGGATAAAGGGGTAACGCTGGATAACATCCCATTGGCTCCGTTTAATGTTGATATACCGGCGGAAGAGATGCATGGTTATGCGCGCGCCAATTATTTTCCGACAAAAATCCATCCGATAATTCACAATAATTTTAAAAAATTCCACTCGATTTCCAAACATTGCTGTGCCAGCCATGATTATCTGGGGTTGCTGTGCGGCAAGGGGGATTTCTCGCTCTATGCCATGCTCAAGCCATGGGATCATGTGGCAGGGTGTCTGATGGTCGAGGAGCTGGGCGGTAAGGCACGCCGTCTTCAGGGATTTAAGCCCTATAAGGCCGACTGTTTTCTGGAGCCCGAGGCCAGGGGATTGTTGATTTCCACAACACCAAACAATTGGCAAACGGCGCATGATACGCTGTTCAAGGATGTCATTTTCTGATTTTTTAAGCGATAAATCCATTTTACGAAATTAATACTTGCTTCTGCGGTTTTATCTGTTTATCTATGTAAAATGTTGCCGTGAGTTCATTATTATCAGGAGTAGCTTTTACCATGTCAAGTTCCAACAATCCCCTTATTCAAAGCAGTGACTTGCCATACGGCGCACCGATGTATGCCCGCATCAAACCGGAGCATTTCGAACCGGCGGTTTTATGGGCGATTGAAGAAGGTAAAAAGAATCTGGAAGCTATCCGTAATAATCCGGACGAGCCGACATTTGAAAACACCATCGCAGCTTTTGCCTTTGCTCCCGAAGAAATAATTCGTGTCCACAAAATCATTGGTGTTTTTACATCCGTGCGCAACACCAAAGAAGTGCAGAAAGAAAATGACAAAAT
>QKJH01000217.1 GCA_003250865.1 Alphaproteobacteria bacterium
CGAACCAAACAAGAAGAGAGAATTATCTCTCTTATCGAGAAAAAGCCGCGCTACACATCACCGTTGATGTACGCGTTGGCTGCCGTGAATACCATGGATATGCCGAAAGAGTTTGATTACAGCCTGAATGATGAGGAAAAAATCGCTTTAGCGGCACAAATCTCAGGAATTGACAAAGAAGATGCCATTCATTTCTGCATCATATTAAAGAAGCTGTATAGTGAATAAATATTATTTTATTTTAGTATGTTGTACACCTTTTTTAATCTACTTAATCCTGTGGTTTATTTTCTTATTTCTTTATCCCTAGAGCGTTTATAAACATAGATTCCCAATACAGACAGCCCTACAGTCCAGATAGCCGACAAATCGGCAAGACCGTTCATAATCGTACCGGCTTCTTCCGGTTTATCCAGGATGACATACGCCACCGATAGCATTTGTGCCGCCCAGGTAATTGCCATGATATAACCGAATGTCGGGCGCATGCGGCGTACATATTTGTCTTCCGATGCTACCTCGGTACGTAAAGATTGGTTGACCTCGGAAATCAGTGTCTTGAACTCCTCGCTTTGCAATTGCTCCATGGCCTCGAGATGGCGGTTGGCTTCTTTCACTTCATCGGCCGTTATATTCCCGTTTTCGATAGCCTTATCCACTATATCCAAAGCATCCGCAGCCCCTTTAGCCAACGAATTACTGGATTTTGACAAAACACTCTTGACCGTTCGCACCAGCACCGACACACCGATTGATGCCAAAATTGCATTAAGAGCCATAGCATTTACTCCACATCCTTGTAAAAGACATGATTGCCGATGGTGCAGGTTTGCACAGCCGAATTTGCCCAGAACGGATTGACGGACTGCGCATGGTAATGGGTGGCACCGTTGGTTTTATCGTCCAGCATGCCGCCGACCGCACGGCGTGCGATGCGCAGAGCCACGGAAAAGGCCTTGTCATCACTGCCAACCGCAAGCAGTTTGTGGTAATTCGGATCGGTTTCGTTCCAACAGGAAAACTGCAGGCGTTTGCGACACACGGTTTCAATGGAATTACCCCACCAGTATTTGCCGCCGAATTTTTCTGCAATTGCAACACGATTAAGAATAACCGAGGCCACGGCCTCCATCCCCGAGACACTCTCACCGCGTGCCTCACCCCAGATGGTGCGCGCCAGAATATCGATTTCACGCGCCGTTCGCGATGTTTCTGGCACAAAAAAAGGTGCCGATGGCACCGTGTCAAATTTCGGTTGGGCTGTTCGTTTAAATAGCATGGGGTCATTCTCCTTTGCGTTTATAGTCCATGGATGCGGTTTTCAGTGCGGTTTGGTCAAGTTTGGCCTCGATACGGAGCAAATGGGCGATTAATCGACTCTCCGTATCCTTCAAATCGGACAAAGAGGCATAGTTTTTGGCCACTTCCAGCCGGAAATCGGCCATAATTTCACTCAAACGGGCGGTTTTCTTCTCCTGAAGGGACAAGGAATGGTTAATTTCACGGCGAAAACGGGTAATAATGGCAACAACCACACCGACAAGCGGAAGATCAACACAGGTAATCCACCATAAAATGGCTGAGGGTACGATTTCAGACATCCATCTCTTTCCTTTTCCTTTCAACACAAAAAGCCCCGCCATAACGGCAGGGCTTTATCTTAATATAGGAACATATTCCTTTTATTTTGTCAAGTGGTTTTTATACCGTAAAATCAATATCGGCATTGATTTGTCCCTGCCCGCGCTGCCAGACCTGCGCGCCACCATGCACTCGGGAACCGGAACCGATGCGCACTGGTTCCGATAAAATCGCACCAGCGACTGCATCCAGACCATCATCTACGCCTGCGCCTTTCATGCCGGGACGCCATTCACGCATTTCACGGATAAAGGGTGTTTGATAAACCGCCTCGTGCACATAAAGCATCCGCGCAGCCAACACCGTTTCAAAAGCAGATAAAATTCGCCCATCCTTAGCCGTTTTCGAAGCTTTTTCCACCACAGATGCCCGTACATTTTCCCGAACCAACTGACGACGTAGGATTTGCGGTAAAAAACGGCCGATACCGTTGATTTCAACTGAAACCGAGGGGATAAAGTTCTGCTGTAGAAAATCGGCAACCTGACGGCATTGTTGAGTAGCCGCATCGCCCTCGCCACTCTCGGAGTGGCTAAGATAATGAATGCCATGCAGGTAATAATTGCCATCCGCATCCGTAAACACCACCGCAATGACCGAGCTGTCCCCCTTGCCGCCTTCACGCGCAAAGGCCGGATCCCACCAGCACGAACAGGACAGCAGTCGCTTATCCCCGAGGAAGAGCTGAGTTACACCATTGGCCTGAACAAAGCGTAGTTCATGACCGTATCGGCGCAAGGCTGCCGCATCCAGACGACTTTCATGAATGGAAACGGGCAACAGCATCATTTGTGAAGCAAATTTATTGGGGGCAATTCGCCGCTGCATACGTTCGATTTCATCGGCAGGAAAACGTTCAGGCCAAACACTATGGCCGTTTTCATCCATAATCGGTACCTTTAGACGATGATAGCCGGGCAAAAAGATGGTTGTTTGCCCCATTTCAATGTTCGGTTCATCAGCATAGATGGAATCATAGCTGTGCGGTGTGCCAATATACAGTACCATGCCGCGCGGCGTTAGAATAAAATCAGTTTCAGCCAAGGCCTCGCGCAAATTATGCCGCGCTTCGGGTGTGGACGAAGTTGCCGGCACCTCGACATCGTCACAGATAATCATGTCGGCACGTGAACCGGTGATATTGGCATCAATACCGCGTGCCTGCATGGACGGGTCACGCGATTCCAACGAACGCACCACAGTAAAGCGGTCATTCGCCCATTGGTCAGCCTTGGCCGGTTTCAAGGCAGCCGTAAGCGGATGCTTTTCAATAATACGTTTGACATTGCGTACCATTTTACCGGCCAGAACAGAATCCGCGGCCAATACCAGAATACGACGGTTCGGATTGCGCCACAGCGCCCAAGCACAAAACAACCCGACCAGCGTGGATTTACCGCATGAACGGAACGCCATCAGCAATAGCCGCTTATCATTACGGTGAATACCCTTGTTCAACCAGCGGGCAATATGCGAATGAACCGGCGGCGTGGTTTGTCCTTGCGCATTGTTCCATATAGCAACAAATAGTTCGAAATTAAGTTGAACATGATTAATCATTT
>QKJH01000175.1 GCA_003250865.1 Alphaproteobacteria bacterium
TAACCATGCCGTGCATCATTTTGCTGAGAAATAAAAACGCGTGTATTCTGACTAAAATCAACACTACCAAAAACACGGCAGAGATTATTTCTTCGGAAAGCGGTGGCGGAGCATCCACGGTTCCACTAAAAACCCTGATAGACGATTATCGCGGTATTGCCATTTTTATCAAAGCCAAATTCGAGTTTGATGCACGCTCGGCCTATGAGCAGGAAAAATACGAAAGCCACTGGTTTTGGGGAACTCTTAAGCGTTTCATGCCCGTCTATTCGCATGTTGTTCTGGCATCCGTCCTCATCAATATTTTTGCCATTGCTTCACCGCTTTTTACCATGAATATTTATGACCGCGTCGTACCAAACGCTGCCATGGATACTCTTTGGGTTCTGGCTATAGGGGTTACAACTGTCTTTTTCTTTGATTTTGTATTGCGTAATCTACGGAGTTATTTCGTCGATGTGGCAGGCCGTAATGCCGATACGATTATTGCTTCGCGTTTGCTTGAACATGTCATGGGAATGCGCATGGATAAAAAGCCGGAGTCAACCGGTGCTATTGCCAATAACTTGCGCGACTTTGAATCATTACGCGACTTTTTTACATCAGGAACCATCACAGCTTTTGTCGATTTGCCATTTATTTTCTTATTTATCTTTATCATATATCTGATAGGCGGTTATCTTGCCGTTATTCCGTTATTGGCTGTTCCCATCGTACTTATTGTCGGCTATGCGTTACAATACCCTTTGCAAAAGATTATCGAGCGCACCCATATAGAAAGCACGCAAAAGCATGCTCTTTTGGTTGAAACTCTGACAGGTCTGGAAACCATTAAAACATCCAACGCTGCCTCGCGCATTCAAAGCCGCTGGGAAAAAGCCGTCGCACTAACAGCAGAGTCCAGCACCAAAGGACGCGCTATTTCGACTCTGGCAACATCTTTTGCCCAGATTTCAACCCAACTGGTTACCGTACTGGTTATGATTGCCGGCGTGATGATGATAACCGAAGGCGAACTTACCACCGGTGCGTTAGTTGCAACATCCATTCTAACCGGACGCGCTTTGGCACCCTTGGGACAGGTTGCCGCAATGCTAATACGTTTCCAACAATCACGCGTATCACTGGAAGCGTTGCAAAAGCTGATGGAAAGTCCTTTGGAACGCCCTAGCGGCAAAACATTCCATCATGTTGGAACGGTCAACGGGATGATAGAATTTCAAAATGTCAGCTTCTCTTATCCCGGACAAACAGAAAAAGCTTTGGACGGCGTTTCATTTGCCATCAAACCGGGAGAGCGCGTCGGAATTTTAGGCCGTATTGGATCCGGCAAAAGTACACTTGGCAAATTGTTGCACTCCCTTTACGAGCCGCAAGAAGGATCTATCCTGGTTGACGGGATAGATATTCGCCAAATTGATCCGATTGATATTCGTAAAAATATCGGTTATGTCGGCCAGGACAATTTCCTGTTTTACGGTTCAGTGCGTGATAATATTGTTTTTGGAGCACCACAACTGGATGAGAAAGCCATCCAGCGTGCTGCACAAATTGCAGGCGTTACGGACTTTCTTCGTGGTCACCCATTGGGCATGGATTTACCCGTTGGTGAACGCGGGATGTCACTTTCTGGCGGCCAAAGACAAGCCGTTGCCGTAGCTCGTGCGCTGGTAACCGACCCCGCCATATTGCTGATGGATGAACCCACCAGCAATATGGACAACACAACCCAGATGCGTTTTATGCAACGCCTTAACCATTTTGTCGGCAAACGCACTTTTCTGTTTATATCGCACCGAACATCTCTCTTAAGCATGGTAGACCGTCTCATCGTTTTAGATAACGGTAAAATCGTAGCCGATGGCCCTAAAGAAGATGTCATACGCAAGCTTGGTGCTGGCGAAATTAAAAAAGGATAATATTCATGAACATGAAAAAATACAAAGCTTTCGCCGACCGCTGGGTTCTGCCTTCGAACAACAAAGATTTAGAAGAAGAACTGTTGTTCATGAATGATGTGGAATCGGCCATTAGGCGCTCTGGCTCGCGTTTTGCTTTTATCCTATCGGTTTTTTCCGTTGTGTCACTCATTGCCTTTTTCACATGGGCAAACTATGCTCCGCTAGACGAAGTAACGCGCGGACAAGGCCAAATTATCCCCTCGTTGAAAACACAAGTTATCCAAAATCTTGAGGGCGGGATTGTTTCGGAAATTTTGGTCAATGAAAGCCAGATTGTTAATAAAGGTGATATTCTGGTCAAAATTGATAATTCAATGGCCGAATCAACTTTGCGCGAAAAACAGGCACGCTCTGACTTTTTGGAGGCTATGATAACCCGTCTTGAAGCGGAAATTAACAGCAGCGAACTAACCTTTGACGATGCATTCAAGAAAGAAAACCCGGACATTGTTGCCAGCCAATTAAAGGAATACGAACTGCGCAAAACTCAGCGTGAGGCACAAGTGCAAGTTCTTAAAACCCAAACAGCACAGCGCAATCAGGAAGTCAAAGAGTTGCGTTCACGTCTTTCTCAATTGCAAAACAATCTGGCAGTTGTCACAGAAGAATATAACATGACCAAGCCCTTGGTTGACCAAGGCGTTATGGCCAAAGTTGAATTACTGCGTATTGATGGCACTAAAACCGACTTGGAAGGTGAAATCCGTACCATCAATCTTTCCATTCCACGTGCTCAATCTGCAGCTGTTGAGGCGCAGCAAAAAGTTAAGGAGTTTACAGCCAGTTTCAACGCCGAAGCATCCAAAGAACTCAATGCTGCAAAGGCAGAATATGAATCACTGCAAGAAGTATTGGCCGCTGGTGAAGATAAAGTCAAACGCACACAGGTTGTTGCCCCTGTTTCCGGTACCATCAAAGCGTTACACGTCAACACTGTTGGGCAAGTTATTAAACCCGGAGAGAACATCCTTGAAATCACTCCGATGGATGACACCTTATTGGTCGAAGCAAAAATCAAACCCTCCGACCGAGCATTTATTAGACCGCAGCAAAAAGCAAAAATTAAAATCACCGCCTACGATTTTTCCATTTACGGTGGACTTGATGGTAAGGTTGAAAACATCAGCTCTGATACTATTACAGATGAGAAAGGCAACTCTTTTTACCGCATAACGGTTCGTACTGATCAAACAACATTGATGTATCATGGTAATCCTCTTCCTATTATACCGGGGATG
>QKJH01000059.1 GCA_003250865.1 Alphaproteobacteria bacterium
CTGAAGCACCATGGCATCCTCGCCGCCTGAAAGCTGCACACGCACCAAATCATAACCCATATCCTGAAGAACGGGCGTTACAATATCGGCAATCTTTTTTTCCAAAATCATACGTTATAATCCATCGTTTTCGGCCTTCTCAGGCAATAAAAAAGGCGAGCTGAACCAGCCCACCCCAAATCGCCGACTCACGGCCTATCCAGAATTTACAAGGGTTTTATCACTCTTTTTCAAGAAGTTCAAGATAAAAAAGAAAACAGCGCCGTTCAAAGGGCGCTGTCAAAGGTTTGTGTGATACAAATGAATTCCGTTACGCCCTCATCTTTGGCCAGTTAGCGACATGAATGACATTGCCTTCCTGGCGCATATCCAGTGCGTTTACCTTACCGGTGTTGCCGGTTGTTTCACCGGCATTACTGGCAAATGTCGCCGATATATTGCCGACAGTCTCGGCAACAGCGTGTTTTTTGATGTCATCGATAGAAACAAATGCGATCGACAGACCAAAGTCACCGGTAATCGTGTCGTTTAAATCAAAATCCGAATAACCGTCAACACTCAGCTCGGTCACTTCAAAGCCCGAGGTTCCCGGTATCTTCTGTGCCTGTAGATAAAGATGTTTAACATGAGCGGGAGCAAAAAAAGGATCCGTTGGACCATTATTCTCTACCTCAATGGAAAAGAAGCGGCCATCCTCACTCAGATATACTTCGGCAACCGAGTCCGTGTCATTTTTCTTGTGCCAGCGTAGCAACTCATCGCGTGCCGGCGGCACTTCCAACCCTACCCTTTGTGACAATTCCGACAGTGTGTATGTCATAGCGTTCACCACCTTCTTTATTTTTATGTCCCGCTACCCCTTATTTATTATATTATCGCGTGGACAATTCTTATTTACGCTTATAAGATACGACAAGAAAGTTTAAATTTAGTTTACGTAATTTGTATTTTTATTAAGAAAAATGCCATGATATACCCGACATACCGTTTTTTGACTTCGCTTTCAGCGCCGCTCTTACAAAGATTGCTATGCAAAAGGCTTGCCAACGGGAAAGAGCATAAAACACGCTGGACAGAGCGGATGGGAGAGCCGTCTGCCGCACGCCCGGAAGGCAAGTTATTGTGGATACACGGCGCCAGTGTCGGGGAATCTTTGTCGGCACTTCCCCTCATTAGAGCCATCCGCCGCGAAGAGCCGGATTTGAACATTCTGATGACCACCGGAACGGTCACCTCCGCCGCACTGATGGAAAAACGCCTGCCGGAAAACTGTATTCACCAGTTTATGCCGCTTGACCATCCGCAATGGGTAAACCGTTTTCTTGACCATTGGCGGCCTAACGGCGTTGTTTGGCTGGAGTCCGAGCTGTGGCCGAACATGATTATAAGCCTTCAGGAACGCAATATCCACGCCGCCATTGTTAATGGGCGGATGAGCGAGAAATCCTATAAACACTGGAAATACATTCCATTTTTACCCGAACAGCTTCTGGCGAGCTTTGAGATTATTCTGCCGCAAACGGCCAAAGATGCCAATTTCTTTATCGAGCTGGGCGGAGACAATGTCCAAACCATCGGTAATTTGAAATTTGCCGGCGAGCCTCTGCCCTATGACGAGCAGGAATTGGCAGCATTACAAGAAGCCATCGGCACCCGCCCCATGTGGCTATTCGCCAGTACCCATGCCAATGAAGAGGAACAGGCAGGCAGGCTCCATAAAACCCTGAAAGAAAAACAAAAGAACATTTTATCCATCATCCTGTTGCGGCACCCGAACCGCGGCGATGAGGTTATGAATATCCTTCAAAGCGCAGGGCTGTCTGTAGCCCGCCGTAGCACCAATAGCCCCATAACGCCTGAAACGGATATTTACCTGGTCGATACGATGGGTGAAACGGGATTGTTCTTCGCTCTGTCCGATATTGTTGCCATGGGCGGTTCTTACGTTGCACACGGCGGACATAACCCGATTGAACCATCCGCCATGAATTGCGCCACGATTGTCGGCCCCTATATGTTCAACTTCATCGATATATGCCACCAGATGGACAGAGCCAACGCCATTATCCGCACGGACAGCATGGAGCAACTGGGTGAAAAAATCTTCGAATTGTTGCAAAATCCGCAGACTTTACTAAACTACAAGAACTCTGGCATGAATCTGGCAGAGAAGAACCGTGCCGTCCTGCCGGTCTTTGTCGATAAAATCATGCCGCTGCTGGGATAGGCCGCAAAAAACGCATAACCGAAAGTTGCCCATACATGAAAACACCAAAATTCTGGTACACCAAAAATGACTTTGTCATTAAATATGCGCTCCAACCGCTCGCCGGTATTTACGGTGCCATCACCCGCAGACGTGCCGGCAAAAAACCCGATTATGACGCCGCTATTCCGGTAGTATGTATCGGAAACATTAATATGGGCGGTACAGGAAAAACACCGATTACACAGTCCATTGCCCGTATTTTACAGGCCGAGGGAAAAACACCCGCCATTCTGCTGCGCGGTTACGGCGGCTCGGTTAGTGCACCGACACGGGTCAACCCTGAAATCCACACGGCAAAAGAAGTCGGTGATGAAGCCCTTTTACATGCCCAATCCATGCCGACCTTTGTTTCGCCCGATCGTGTCAAAGGAGCCAAACTGATTGAAGAAAGCGGTAATTTTGATGTCATCATCATGGATGACGGTTTTCAAAACCCGCATCTGGCAAAAGATGTTTCACTGGTCGTGGTTGACGGTATCAAAGGGTTTGGCAATAACAAGATTTTTCCCGCAGGCCCGCTTCGTGAAACGGTCGATGACGGCCTGTCCCGCGCCGATGCCCTGATTGTCATGGGACAAGACAAACACCATTTTGCCGACGAATACAAAGACCGTATTGCCGTCTTTCCCGCCCGCTTTGCCTTTAGCGCCGTGGATATTGACAATTTGAAGACCAAAGACATTGTCGGCTTTGCCGGTATCGGCCATCCCGACAAATTCTTCCACTCACTGGAAGTGGCTGGATTGAACATCCTTTCCCGTTTTGAATTTGCCGACCACCGCCCCTATGAAAAGGTTGATTTATTGGTCATGCGCCGCACGGCTCAGGCTCTTAAAGCACCCTTGGTTACCACCATGAAAGACTATATCCGC
>QKJH01000127.1 GCA_003250865.1 Alphaproteobacteria bacterium
TATATATGGGGAATGCAAAAGGCATGAACGGTTTAGAAAAGGGAAGGGAAAACGTACCGTTATAATGATGCCTTTCGCATGTTTTTTTTATTGTTAGAGGTTAAATTCAAATTAGAACGGTAACAGAATATCCAGAACCTGATCGCCATAGCGCGGTTGTTGAACATCGGAAATCGTTCCGCGTCCACCGTAGGCAATCCGGGCTTCGGCAATCTTGTCATAGGAAATGGTGTTTTCCGTGGTGATGTCTTCGGGGCGGATAACGCCGGCAACCTGAAGCTCACGCACCTCGTAATTGACGCGCATTTCCTGACGGCCGTTAATCACCAGATTGCCGTTGGGCAGTGTCTGGATAATCATGGCGGCGACTTTCAGCTCGATCTTTTCTTCTCGGTCGATTTTTCCTTCGCCCGAATGGTCCGAGGAACTGCCGACAGTCGCAAGGTTATCCGGAGTTACGGCATCGGGCAGAACTTTCGTCAACTGGGTTTCCAGACCGAAAAGGCCGGGCATGTTCATATCTTCGGCGGCCGAGCGGCTGCGTTCGGTTTTATTATCCAGCTCGGCTTTGTCTTTTACGTCAATCAGGACAGTAACGATGTCGCCCACTTCGGCGGCGCGTTGGTCTTTGAAAAAGGATTTGCGGCCGACATTCCATAGCGAATTGGGCGCCGTGGCATAGGGGCGGCTTTCCGGCATCGGCAGGCTGACCTGTTTGTAATCCGCTTGCAATTTCGGATTGGCAATCGGCGAAAATGACGGCTCTTTATTGATATTATTGAGCCTGTCCATAGTGTTTCCGCATGCCGTAACGCCCAAAAAAACGGTTCCGATGGCGAATAGTTTAACGATGCTTCTCATTGTTTGTCTCCTTTAAAGACGTTATTTCTATCAATTGAGCACTTTTGTGTCGTTTGTTGGAACAATGGCATTTCCTTGCGATACGACAACGGCCTCAACAATTTTTTTACTGCCTACATTCATGACTGTAATGCTCTGTCCTTTGGCACCGTCATCCAACGCCCGTCCGCGCGTGGTCAGCGAAAGGGGGCCTTGTTGTAGCGACAGGGTTACTAAATCATTTTTTCGCACCAGTGTTGGCGGCATCAAATCCGTTTCGACAATGGGGGTTTGCGGTGACACCGTGCGGCGCAGTTGCATGCCGACGACCTCTTTTTCGTCACTGAGTGCCAAACCGTTTAAATCCTTTTCGCGTAATCGCAGAAAGTCGATATCGCTGTGGCCGATAACATCACCGCGGCGCAAGCGGGATTGTAAAACGGGAACGGTTATCATCTTGACTGCTTTACCGATTACAGCCTGCTGTCCCACGGGGTTATTGGCGCTGTCATAGGCAAAAAGCACGGCCGAGAACCGCTCGGTTACCGGATTATACTGCACATTCTGGGCTTCTAATGTCATGACATCCTGCCCTTTGGCTTCCATCGGTGTGGTCGCGGTGTCAAAATGGATGTCGAAATCATTCCCGACCATGCCGGCAAGGCCGCTGTTGGCAAGAATGGATTTCATATCATCCAGAGTGACACGTGTGGCATCTCGGGTAAAGGTGATGGTGTTTTTCTCACCCGGAGCCGGTTGCCAGTCAAAGTGAAAGGCATTGACAATGCGCATGATGTCATGTTCGCCCAAGGCCAGTTTTTCGCCGGCTGCCGGAGTAGGGGCAAGAGCATGCGAGGCTACTTCACCGGCATTCTCGAATACATCGCCGACGCGCACGAATGAATCTTCGAGGGCGGCATCGCTTTTCAGCACGACACGGTTTCCTGCCCAGGCCGGAAAGGCCATCAGAATAACGGTCAGAGCGAAAAAGCTATGTCGAAAATGGTTTGTCATGGTCTCTTATCCTTTGTCTCAGCCCTAACTATGCTTAGCGTAGGCTATTGATGGTATTGAGCATGTCGTCGGATGTGCTGATAATTTTCGAGTTCATCTCATACGCCCGTTGTGCCGTAATCATGCGGGTGATTTCGGAAACGATATCCACATTGGATGTTTCCAGAACACCTTGTCGGACAAAACCAAATCCCTGGTCTCCCGGTGTGCCGGTGGTCGGTGTTCCGCTTGATTCCGTTTCCAGATACAGATTGCTTCCGATGGCTTCCAATCCGCTGGGGTTTGCAAAACGTACCAAATCAATCTGTCCCACATTGGTCATTTCAATCTGGCCGTCGATTTTTACCCAAACTTCGCCATTCTGGTTGATTTCCACATTCGTGGCATCAATCGGAATGGTAATTTCAGGGGTCAGCGTATAGCCGTCCGGAGTAACCAGTGTGCCTTCATCACTACGCTCGAAGTTGCCGGCGCGCGTATAGGCAGAGTCACCGTTCGGCATTTCAATTTCAAAGAAGCCTTCGCCGTTGATGGCAATATCCAGTTCATTGTCGGTAATGTCCATGATGCCTTGGGTGTGGATACGTGAAACCGAAGACAGTTTAACACCGCTGCCCAATTGCAGACCGCTGGGCAGAAGGGTGCCAATATCGGAAGATGTCGCACCGGGGCGGTCGATGTTCTGATACATCAAATCCTGAAAGTTGGCGCGCTGTTTTTTATAGCCCACCGTGGACATGTTGGCGATGTTGTTTGAAATGGTGTCCACATTCATTTGCTGTGCAAGCATCCCTGTGGCGCCGATATTAAGTGATCTCATGGTTTGATCTCCTTGTTACCTTGTAATACGTTATGCCAGACGTGATAGCCGCTGGATGGCGGTTCTTTCACGCTCGTGTTCGTCTTGTAAAATCCTCATGGTCATCTGATAGGCGCGTGAAACGTCTATCATGGCTGTCATTTCCTCAATCGGGTTGACATTGGATTCTTCTATGCTTCCCTGAACAACCTGAAACTGTTCGGCAGGTATAGGGGACTGATTGGTTCTGAAAAGGGTATTTCCCTCGGGCTCCAGAGCCTGTAAATCTTCGAAGTTGGAAATTTGCAGCAGGGCTATCTCACCGGCTTCGGTACCGATGGAGCCGTTTGCTTTGACAAAGATTGTGTCAGTATTATCGGGTATGACAATCGGGTTACCGCCTTCATCCAGAACTTGTAGTCCTGCTGGGGTAACAATCTCGCGATCGGCATTTAGGCTGAAGCTGCCGCCGCGCGTATAGCGGACGCCGTTATCCGTTTGAACCGCAAAGAAACCGTCGCCTTCAATGGCAATGTCAAGCGGATTGCCTGTTACGCTCATCGGGCCTTGGGATATGTCTTTGAATTGGCCATAGTCCATAACCATTGACATGGCATCGCCGGGGGTGCCGGTTTCCGGTTGCATCACATATTCGGCAAACACCATATGTTGGCTTTTGTAGCCATTGGTGGACATATTGGCAATATTGTTGGAAATGACATCCATTTTCTGTTGGAGAGCCAATTGCCGCGATAACGTTATATAGCCTGTATTTTCCATGTTTTTACCCGTAAATTCTTTATGTTTTTCGTGCGTTTTCGCATCCTTTACACGGGATACCTTGCACAAGCTGTGCCAACTTTTTTGGTATGGTTTGTGAAAGAGAGGTAGGGAGGAGATGGGCAAAATTTGCCTATATATTTCTTAATATTGTGAATATCGGCAAGAAGTTGTTAACCTTCAGGCGGTATTCTAAAATAAGGATGAATTGTTTTAATTGAAGTATGCAGGAACAATACCATGAGCGATGATGACGAAATCAAAAAAGAACTGACAGCCGGCGATGGCGAAGGCGGCGAAGGTGAAAATCTTGACGATGCACCGCGTAAAAAGTTAAGCGGTAAGCGGATACTGTTATTTATTGTCTTGCCGTTACTTCTGATGCTCGGGGGCGGTAGCGGTCTGTATTTCAGCGGTGCCTTAAGTCATTTTTCCAGCAGCGAAGATCATGGCGGCGGCGGTTTGGATGAACCGAAGCTTGTTGATGATGAACCTGAAGGGCCGACTTTTTTTTACGAAGTGCCTGATATTATTGTGAACCTGTCGGCGGACGGCAATAAACAGCGCTTTTTGAAGCTGAGTGTGACGTTGGAGCTTGTGGGTGAAACGGCACCGGCCGAAATGGACAAGGTTATGCCGCGCGTTACCGATCAGTTTCAGACATTTTTGCGCGAATTGCGCGTCAGTGATTTACAAGGGTCTGCCGGTGTGTATCGCATACGACAGGAATTGTTGGAACGGGTACGTATTGCGGCACACCCGACTTATGTACGCGATGTTCTTTTCCGCGATATTCTGATTCAATAACGGAGCGTCGGTTATGAGTGATGAAGTAGCAGTCGAAGAAAAAACAAACACCGAAGGCATGTCAGAAGATGAAAAGCTGGCTGCCGAATGGGCGGCATCCGAAGGCGGTAGTGATGGTGGAGATGCCGCTGCCGGTGAGTTTGACACGGTCGAAGATGATGGTGACGGAAGCGGTAATGCCCGTATTTTGAATCAGGATGAAATTGACAGTCTTTTAGGGTTTGACGAGGCCGAAGGGGCTTCGGAAAGCTCGGGCGTGATGGCGCTTGTTAATAATGCGCTGGTCAATTATGAACGTCTTCCCATGCTCGATGTTGTGTTTGACCGTTTGGGGCGCTTGCTGTCCACCAGCTTGCGTAACCTGACATCCGATAACGTGGAAGCCAGTATTGACGACATTACGTCGGTACGTTTCGGTGACTACCTCAACTCTGTTCCGTTGCCGGCCATGCTGGCGATTTTCAAGGCTGAGGAATGGGATAACCAGGGTTTGATGGTCGCGGACAGCTCGCTGATTTACTCGATTGTTGACGTATTGCTTGGCGGTCGTAAAGGGACATCGGCCATGCGCATTGAAGGTCGTCCCTATACGACCATCGAATGTAACCTGATGGAGCGCATGCTTCATGTAACGCTCAATGATTTGTCGGCGGCCTTTGATCCGTTGTCGCCCGTGACATTCCGTTTTGAACGTCTTGAAACCAACCCGCGCTTTGCTGCCATCACCCAATCGGGTAACGCCGCGGTGCTTGTAAAAGTGCGTGTGGATATGGATGATCGCGGCGGTATGTTGGAAATTGTTATTCCTTATGCTACTCTGGAACCTATTCGTGAATTGCTATTGCAAATGTTCATGGGTGAAAAATTCGGTCGTGACTCCATTTGGGAAAACCATTTGAGTAAAGAGTTGTACGGAACCGAGGTTGGTCTGGATGCTGTGTTGGCGGAAACGACCATGTCACTTAAGGATGTCATGAACTGGCGTGTTGGTAGTCGCCTGATGTTTGACAAGGAAACGGACGAGTTGATAGAAATGCGCTGTGGAGCCCATGCCATGTTTTTGGGAAAAATGGGTAGCCGCGGCGACCGTTTGGCTGTACGCTTGCTGCAGGATATTGAACCCGATGAGGAGGAAGAAAGATAAGCCATGAGTCAGAACGCGTTAATCATTCTGGATGTTGTTGTTATTTTTTGTCTATCTATAACAATACCTTATATGTTTTCTTTAATGAAAAACATAAAGTCAATTAAGTCGGGAAAAAGTGATTTGCAGCGTCTTGTTGCTGAGCTGACGGCCTCTATTAACAAGGCCGATAAAGCGCTCTCAAACATGAAAAACGCCATTGAAGGCAAAGGCAAGGAAATTGAAGCGATGCTCAATCAGGCATCCTCGGTCATTGATGAAATGACCTTTATCAACAAAGCCAGCGACAATCTGGCCGAGCGTCTGGGTAATCTTGTAACGACGGGCAGCCAGTTGGTGGATGATTATGAGTCCGTATCGACAAGGGGTGGCTCTAAACAGGGTAAAGGCAAAAAAGTAAAACAGGAAGCTGTTCCAGCGGGGCTTGAAGAAGAAGACGGTGACGATGAAGTATTCAAACGTCTGGAAGAAACGCTGTCGCGTCACGATGATTTAGAGGATGTATTCCCTATGGAAGAGGATTACTCTTCCGGCAGTCGTTCTGAAAAGGAATTGGCAAAGGCTCTGTCGGGTAAGAAAAGTCAAAAGTAAGGCATTGGGTAGGAGATAAGGTATTATGAATCTCAGATTATTTATCGGCATATTGATTGTGTTTCTTCTGACTTTTTCCGTGCGTGTCAGTGATGTTGTGATGCGTGTGGTACATGACGGCTTTTCTATTTCGTCATCGGATGATGAGCGTGACAATACGCCGTTGAGCATAGCTTATGCCGAAGAGGCCGGACATGGCGGTGGTGGCGGTGAAAGTGACGAGCCGGTTCCGGTTCCGGAAAAAATGGCAACACCCGAAGAAATTCAGGAAAACTACGCTTCCCATGAAGCAGAGGCTGACCCTTATCTACCGAAATACTCTGATGCCGAGCTTGAGGTGCTGGAATCCCTTTCCAAGCGTCGTGATGAGTTGGATAGTCGTGCGCGGGAGCTGGATCAGCAGGCGTTGTTGTTGAAGGCAACGGAAAACCGCGTGGATGAAAAAATGGCTGAAATGAATGCCCTTAAGGTCGAGTTGGAAGATCTCTTACAGCGGCAACAGGATGAACAGGCTGACCGTTTGGCAAAACTGGTCAAGATATACGAAAACATGAAGCCCAAGGATGCTGCCGGTATTTTCAACGAGCTGGAATTAGATGTTCTACTGGGTATTCTTGACAGAATGTCCGAGCGTAAAAGTGCCCCGATTATTGCCGCAATGGAGCCGGCCAAGGCGCGCATTGTTTCCCTTAAACTGGCCGAGCAAAAAGCGCTTCCGAAAGAATAGAATAAGCCCCTTAAAAAAAGCAGGGATAGCTTGATCTTGTTTACTCAAGATTAAGAACCTGTCGCTACAGTTGAAAATTGATATTATTAAGTTTATTTGGAGAAAAAGTCGATGGTCGACAAAAATATGGATGTATTGATTGTAGACGATTACCGCACGATGCTTCGTATCATTCGCAATCTTTTGAAACAGCTTGGCTTTGGCAATGTGGATGAAGCTACAGACGGTCAAATGGCGCTCGAAATGATGCGTGAAAAACGTTATGGTCTGGTTATTTCGGATTGGAATATGGAGCCGATGACTGGTCTGCAGCTTCTCAAAGCCGTGCGTGCTGACAATGATTTGAAAGGGACGCCCTTTATTATGGTGACGGCGGAAAGTAAGACGGAAAACGTACTCGAGGCCAAAAAAGCCGGTGTTAACAATTACATCGTGAAACCTTTTAATGCTGAAACACTCAAGGCAAAACTTGTTAGTGTTATCGGTCAATTCTGACAATTTCGCCATAGGAATAAGAAATGAACATGAAAACGGATTTGGATAAGGCCATTGAAGCGGCTGTCGAGCGTTCCAAGGGGGATTGGACGCGGGACGATTTGGAAAATATTATCCGTGAAGTTGTAACCAACATCGAAGGCGATATTGATTCGGTTCACGTAAAACTGTTTCAACAAATTGAAAGTCTGGCCAAAACTATTTCTCAGACCAAAAAAGAACTGGCATCCATTAGGCCGGATGAAATCCGTTCTAAACATTTGCCTCAGGCCAGTGATGAGCTGGATGCTATTGTTGGTGCCACCGAAGAAGCCACTGGAACCATTATGGATTCTTGCGAAGCTATTGAAGAGATGGCTTCGGGTATCGGAGGAGAAACAGCCGAAAAGCTGGTTGAGGCGGTTACTAAAATATACGAAGCGTGTAGTTTCCAGGATATAACTGGACAGCGTGTTTCCAAAGTGGTCAAGGCTCTGAAGGAAGTCGAAGAAAAGGTTGAGCGTATTTTGAACGCCTTTGGTGATGAATACAAAGATTTGGTTCAGTCGGAACCACAACAAGATACTGCACCAAAGGAACTGACCGAAGAGGATTTGCTTAACGGCCCTCAGCTTGACCACGAAGCCAATGATAAGGATGAAATTGATCGTCTGTTTAACAGTTAAAGCGGGGTGAACTCATCCCATGTTTAAAAAAACGTCGAAATCAGGAGGGGGAGACGACCAGATACAGCTTTTATCGCTGTCTCTTTTTATGCTGCTCTTGGCGTTTTTCATTGTACTGAGTACATTAATCGAGTTTGACAAAGACAAGATGTCGGAATTGCGCACCGGTATTGAGCAGGCGTTCATGAAAGGTGCAATTATCGAACGTGGTCCTTCGGAAGACAATGTCGGGGGTGATAAAATCGGTACCGGCATAGAGCGGATATTTGGTAATGTCGAGGACTTACTGCGTACGAATATCGGCGTTTTTGGGTTGCAAAAAGTCGGTAACTCGGGGGCAATGATTGTAACGGTTCCCGAGGATGAACTTTTTGCACTTGACCCTGATATTCTGGCGCAAATTGCAAAAGCTTTACGCGGCGGAGAAAATGAAATAGTACGTTATGAATTGGAAGTGCTCGGCGGTATCAACGATGATGTGAGGGGAGTGGATACTTCTGTTTTGGATGAAAAAATCCAAAAGCTGGGAAAATTTGCCAGAACGATGGTTGATGTAGGCGTGCTGGAGCATCGCCTATCGGTTGGTATTATCCGTTCAAAAAGCACGATGGTTGATTTGATTTTTTACGCCCGCCGTTCTGATAAACCGTTTGTCAAACTGGATCCGGGGCAAATCAATCGCGGTATGGGAGGAGGAATGTAATCATGGCCTTCTCATTTAAAGATACGTCGAAGAGTGCGAACAAGTCCACATGGCTTGTCACGTTTACGGATTTGATTACCCTGATGCTGACATTTTTCGTGATGATATGTTCGTTGGGGGCCCCAAAAGAAGAGGCATGGAAAAAAGCCGTGACAGGGATGAACAGCTATCTGGGAACGGAAGATCGCGGCACGGCCAGTAAAAAGGCTTTGGAAAATGTTGTAACCACGGCACGCGGGCTGGATATTGATGAAGGGGAAAATCTCGGCTACCTTCGCTCGCTTTTGGAAAATCAGTTGAAACAGTCAGGCACACTAGAAGAAATTCTCATTCGCGAGATAGACGAACGTCTGATTGTTACCATGCCTGCCAAGCTCTTTTTTGCCAAAGGAAAAGCGGATTTGGATAAACAGGGGCAGACCATCCTGTCCTATCTTGCCGTCAAGTTGACTGCCATTGACAACCGACTGGAAATTTATGGTCATGCCGACAGTGATCCGATAGCTACACAGGAATTTCCCTCGAACTGGGAATTATCGCTGAAACGTGCGGCAAATGTTGCATATTTCCTTGGCCAGAACGGCTATAATCGTGATATAGTGATTCAAGGTTTTGGTGAAAGCCGTATGGACGAGCTGCCGCCCGAACTGGAACCCTCAAAACGCGAGCAGTTTGCCCGCCGTATCGATCTTGTCATTCAACAAGACAAAAGCAGAGAATGAAGAATAGAGCGGATAACATAGGGACACCACCAACAGCCTTCAGAAAGAGTACGGTCTTTCTGGCCATTATGTGCGTATCGGTCATGCTGTGTGTTGGCGGAGTGTCCGTATCCTGGTCACAGGATTTGACAGTAAAGGCATTGTCCGGAATTAGCGAGCGGTTTAACCGTCTGGTGTTCAACTGGCCATTTGCTGTTGGCTATGTCTCGAATAGCAAAGACGGGCATGTGACCATTACTTTTGAAAAAGAGGCAAAAATCAATTTTTCCGCCGTTGACTTTAACGCGATGCCGTTTGTCAAAGGGGTACAGCAGAACAGCGCCAACGGCAAGACCATCTTGACATTTGATATTCCCGTTGATGCGCAGGTGCAATCCTTTACCTCGGGCACAAAGGTTGTTTTTGACGTATTGAAAAACTCACAGGCACCAGTGCAATTCAGTGGAGCTAAAGCTTCGGATAAGCCAGCACCCAAAGCGCAGGCCGATGAAACGCGCGAGCAAAAATTAAAACAGGATATGCAAACGGCGCGGACGAAAGCTGAAGAAGAAAAAACACCGGCGGCACCTGTTGAAGCCGCTGCACCTGTACCTGCTTCTCCTGAAATTGAACAAACACTGCCGCCCGTAGCGCAAGCTGGGGAAAAGCCCGAGGAGGGTGCTGAACTACCATCTGAAACAGAAGAAAAAGTTGCTGCCGTAGAGGAACAGAAAGCCAATGAGCCGGTTATACCGCCGCAACCCGTTGTTCAACAGGCGGATGCTGAAATTGACAACAATGCAAAGGAAACCGCAACGGATAATGTCGCAGAAGCAGCAGGAGAGTTCCCAGTTGACAGTTTTACCATACGACCAGTTGAACGGACAAGGATGGGAATATTTAAGCGCGGCGAGTATCTGTGGATTGTGCTGGACAGAAAAATGAATGACGTCCCACCGGAAATGACCGGTGGTCTTGTGGATAGATTGAAGCCTGTCATGCGCGTTGATGCGCTGGGCGGCACGGCGTACCGTCTTAACTGGCCGTTCAAAAAAGAAGAGCTGTTTGTGGTTCCGCATCGTGACAAGCTGGCCTGGACGGTTGAGTTTGTGAAGAAAAAAGGTGCCTTTGTTGATATTATGCCGGAAATTGATTATGCAACTACACCAGATAATCCGTCCTTTGTTTTGCGTACGGTTGAACGTCCGGGAAAAGTCATGCTCAAAGACCCTGAAATCGGTGACTATCTGATGGCTGTGACGGTATTCAATGACAAAATAAAATCACCGGCGAATAACCGTTACCCCGAATTCCAAATGGTGCCCGCTTTGCTTGGTGCGGTGGTTAAGCCTCTTAACGAAGATGTTGTCATGGAAACGGTCAGTGACGGCGTGCGGGTTCAAGGGAAAGAACGTCTGGTTCTATCGGATGAGAGCGATTTAAGAGCTCGTGCTCCGAAAGAAAATCTGCGTCCCAACCGGCGTATGTTTGACCTGGTCGGCTGGCAGGCTGGTAGTCAGGAATTTTTCATGCGCAATCGCCGTATGATGGAAACCCATATCACCAAATTGGAAGGGGTTGCCAAAGCGGCCGGTTATGTTGATTTGGCCAAACTGTTTGTTGCCAATGGCATGGGAGCCGAAGCTCTCGGTTCTTTAGAACTGGGTAAGGAACTCTTGCCTGACTTGGAGAAAAGCCCTGATTTCAGGGCAATACGCGGTGCGGCCAATGCGTTGTTCTTTAATCCTGAAAAAGCGATTGAGGACTTGAAGTTCGAACCGCTGCGTAACCAGCCCGAAGCGTATCTGTGGTTGGGATATACATACAGTACCATTAATAAATGGAAAGAAGCAGCCGATTATTTCGACCGTGTCAATCCCGAGATTCTTTCGACATACCCTGATCGTATCCGCATTAAAATGCTCGAAGCGCAGGTGATTTCCTATATTGAACTTGACCAAGTACCAAAGGCTGCCGAAGCGCTGGCTGTTCTTAATGCCATGCCGTCACTCTATACGTCGGACAAAGCCGCTTATAATTACATGTCAGGGCGACTTTTGGCCATGACAGGTGATTTCGATGCGGCGGAAAAAATGTTACGGGCTGCCATGTCGCTCAAAGACCGTTTTTATGGTGTTCAGGCACGTTACGATTATATCAATGCGCTGTATAAGCAGGGCAAAATTGATGCGGCAGAGGCTATCAAGCGGTTTGAATCTATACGGTTTTCATGGCGTGGGGACGAGCTGGAAATCAAAAACCTGCACCGTTTGGGACAGCTGTATATTGAAAACAACCAATATGCCGAAGGACTGTCCGTATTGCGCGAGGCCACGATTTTATCCAAAGATGACAGCCACAAGGATGCCATTACCGCCGATATGGTCAATGCATTTGCAAACCTGTATGTCGAAGGTAAATCGG
>QKJH01000011.1 GCA_003250865.1 Alphaproteobacteria bacterium
GTTTCCTATGATCGCTCTATGGATATGGAACGTAACGATTATCGTAAAACATTGGCGCCGCGTCCGATGGAAGCGGAATCCCCCGATTACGGTACCCCGCTAGATTTCCAACCTGTTGTTGTTGATGCAAAACAGGAAGAATTGCCGATGCCGTTGGTTAGCCTTTCGGTTAATCAGACGATTGCCTTGCGCGACATCTTTTATGAGCTGGCTGAACAGGCCGAAGTGGATTTGGAACTTGACCCGAATATTGAAGGTTCGGTTATTTTTACCGCTCGCGAAAAACCGTTTGACGAGGTGGTGCGCCGCATCTGTAATCTGGCCGGGCTGCGTTATGAGTTCAAGGACGGGTTACTGCGTATCGAAGAAGATACACCGTACATGAGAACCTATCCTATCAACTATATCAATCTGTCACGGGCAACAACAACAGGTGTAACTTCCAATTCCTCCGTTGCAACCAGCGAAGGGTCAACAACCGGTTCTAACTTTACCGTTTCCGGTGAAAGTAACGCCGATTTCTGGGGTGAAATGGCATCCAATATCGAATATATCCTGCGCTCGACCGATGATGACAATAAACGGGTTCGTGCGACCGATGATATTACTATCATGCAAACAGCTATTCCGGCTGTGCGTGTCAGTGATCTAAGCGGTAATGCTTCCGAAGAAGTTGCGGTTAACAGTACACAGCCGCAAGCCGAACAACCGGCAAGTGCCCAACAATCAAACAGCACGACACCGGAACTAACAATTGCACAGCGTTATTCGATTAACAAACAGGCAGGTCTTCTATCCGTGTATGCCAATGAGCGTCAGCAAAAACTGATTCAGGATTATCTGGAAGACGTTATTACACGCGTCAGTACACAGGTTCTGGTCGAAGCCAAAGTGCTCGAAGTTGAATTAACGGATGAATTTTCATCCGGTGTGAACTGGGAGACATTGTTCAGCAATAGCTTCTCTCTTAATGCCAACTTCAACCATATTCCGCTGAACCCGACCGAAGCCAGCGCGATTTCTGTTGGTCTGACCAAGGGTGACTTTACTTTTGCGACCGACTTTGTTCAACGCTTCGGCACGGTACGCACGGTTTCCAGTCCGCGCATTACCATTATGAACAACCAGCTTGGAACGCTTAACGTTTCTGAGAGCCGCGTATTCTTTGATATTGAGGTGACACGTGAAGCGGCAACAGATACTTCACCGGCAATTACCACAATCGAAAGTGAAGCCCATAATGTTCCCGAAGGTTTGATTATCAACATGCTGCCGGCAGTTAATATTGATACCAATGAAATCACCATGACTTTGCGCCCGACATTAACCCGCGTTGTTGGTACGGTTCTTGATCCGGCCGCTGCCATTTACAGTGTTGATGCAACCATCCCGGAAATTGCCACACAGGAACTGGATTCACTGGTTCGTATGAAATCGGGCGAAATTATCGTTCTGGGTGGTTTGATGCAAGAAGGCAATACGGTAGATGAAACAGGTATCCCTGTCTTGGGTGATATCCCTGTTCTGGGCTACCTGTTCAAAGCGCACGGCGACAAAACCACGAAGAAAGAGCTGGTCGTTTTGCTTAAAGCCACCGTTGTCGATGATAACAACAAAACCCTGACGCAATACGACAAGGATTTGTATAAAAAACATGCTGGAGAACGCCGTCCGTTTGGTATACAGTAAGGGCTCTTACAGCTTTTACCTAACCGAATTGTGAAAGGATAGTTCCGATGCTTGCGTCATCTTTGGTGCGGTTTGTCATTAAAGCAGCCATACGTGACCGTTTGATGATTATGATGGTTGTCATGATTGGTCTTATTGTGGCCGTATCGAATTTTCTGGGCTCATCCGCCATTACCGAACAACAGAATTTCTCGCAGGTTTTTGCCAGCGGCGGTTTGCGTCTGATGGGCGTTATCGGTATGTGCGTTTTTATCGCCTTTCAGGTACGCCGTTCTTTTGACAACAAGGAAGTTGAGTATTTTCTCTCGGCACCGGTGAAACGTTCCCAATATGTGTTCTCCATGGCATTCGGTTTTTCCCTGTTGGCAACGGCCTTGGCTGTCTTTATCGCTGCGGCCACCGGATTTATGTCTCCTCATCTTGACGGCGGGTTTGCTCTGTGGTCGGTATCCTATTGGATTGAGTTGTTAATTGTCAGTAATCTGGCGCTATTCTTTGCCGTTATCCTTCGTTCTCCGGCTGTTACGGTTATGTCGTCTCTTGGCTTTTATGCCTTGGCTCGCCTGATTGGTACCGTTTTAGGAATTATCCATGGTGGTGGTACGGATGGTTTTATCATGCAGGCGTTGGCAAAAATTA
The DNA here is from genome assembly GCA_003250865.1 of Alphaproteobacteria bacterium. Classification (GTDB taxonomy): domain Bacteria; phylum Pseudomonadota; class Alphaproteobacteria; order Micavibrionales; family SZUA-601; genus SZUA-601. Next base: position 2,329 of record QKJH01000011.1, read on the forward strand.
TGACGGGTATTTCCATGGTTGTGCCGCGTCTTGATTTGATGGCGCAGACCAGCTGGCTTGTTTACGGAACGGATATGACATCGCACGATGCTGTCGGATACGGTTTTCTTTTGGCTCAAATGGTTATTTTCGTCGGTTTAACCTTGTGCGCGGCGCTGTTTGATTTTCAACGCAAGGAGTTTTAGTCCATGCGTTTGACTATCGGTGACAGTAAAAGCAAACTTTACCTCCTGTGTGTTCTTGTCTTTCTGATGCTTCATCTGGGTGTGTGGTACAACGCCAGGAATAAGCAGGCACAATGGCTGAATGTTCCGCCGGTTCCTTCGGTGTATGGTCTGGCGCAAATGGGATTGGGTGATGCTCAGTTTGCCTTGCGTGTTGCCGGTCTTAATCTACAGAATATGGGCGATACGGGCGGCCGCGTGACTCGGTTGCAGGATTATAATTACGAACGGCTGGAACAATGGTTCACTCTGTCCTATGAAATCGATCCTAAAACGAACTTTTTTCCCATGGTTGCGGCCTATTATTACGGAGCATCGCCAGACTCTGAGCAGGTAAGGCACATGGTTAATTATCTTGAAAAAGCCGGCAATGCCACCCCAAACGAAAAGTGGCGCTGGTTGGCGCAGGCCGTTTTTCTAGCACGTTTCAAGGTTAAGGATAATGATTTATCGCTCCGATTGGCGTACAAACTGGCCGAGTTGGGTAAAAAAGACTCGCGCCTGCCGACATGGACGCAGCAGATGCCGGCCTTTGTTTTGGCAAAGCAAGGCGATAAACAAGCCGCAAGAAATATCATGGAAACAATATTATTATCGGATTTGCAAAATCTTGATCCGAATGAAATCAACTATATGTGTGCCTATATCAAAGAACAGCTATGGAATGGGACGGAAACTCTCTATAAAAATCAAGAAGTAACAAAGTTGTGCGAAGGGCGCATTTAATCGTACCGATTGCTCACAAATCGTTTTAACTTTTATAAAAAATAGGGTAAATTAATAAAGATTTTAGAGTTCACACGGCATAATCGTCCGTGTACTCTTGAAAAATGGAGAGGGGGACGTGTTGCCTCTTCTTGCTGAGTGTAAAAACAAATTCATAGTTGAGGAGCAAATTAATGAAAAAAATGCACAAAAGCAATTCCGGTTTCACCTTGGTGGAGTTGGCAATTGTTATGATGATTATCGGTCTTTTGATCGGTGGTATTCTAAAAGGTCAAGAGCTGATGGAAAATGCCCGTGTGACATCCACCATTGCTCAGATTCAATCTTATGAAGCCGCTACAACCTCTTTCCGCGATGTATATAACTCCCTTCCGGGTGATATGTCCAACGCCAAAGACACCACAGTAGGTTCTACAACCCTTCCGGGTCGCTTACCGAACTGTACAGGTGCGGAGTGTGTTAACGGCGATGGTAACTCGATTGTTGGTACGGCCGGTACAATCATCGTAAATGAAACATCAGCTACAGCTGAAACAGCTCAGTTCTGGCATCACCTGTTGCTGGCTGATTTGATTTCCGGTGTAACGACCAGTGGTGTTCTGGCATGGGGTGAAACCAACCCGGCTGCCAAAATCGGTGGCGGTTACACAATCGGTCACGGTAACGGTACGGCTTTGGCTAACTCCGCCGGTGGTGGTACAGCTACGCCGTCAGGTCACTTCCTGATGCTGCGTAACAGCTTGGGTACAACGAATATTGCTGCTTCGGGTCAAGAACCGTTGTCGCCGGTACGTGCTGAACAAATCGACCGTAAAATGGATGATGGACGTCCGGGTACGGGTTATGTTCTGGGTCACGGTCATGCCAACTGTTTCTCGGGTGACGCTTATGACTCCCAAAACACAGTTAAAAACTGTAACCTGTTGTTCCGTATCCAAGGTTAATCCTTTATACGAACAAAAACGAATACTGAAAAAGGCGGATTTATCCGCCTTTTTTGCTGTCAATTTCAGGCTTTTAGTGAAGGTTTAACCGTTATCATTTATAATAAAATTAAGTAAAATTGTATGTTTTTATGGTGGGTTCGTGAATAAAACGTGTAAAAACAACGGTCAGTCTGGTTTTACGCTGACCGAATTGGCGGTTGTCGTAGCCATTGTCGGTATTTTAATCGGCGCATCTTTCATGATGTTCAGCCCGTTTATTCTGTCTGCCCGGCAAACGGCCACGCGTGCACGAATGGAAACCATAGCTGATTCCATTGCCGCCTATGTCAAAAGTCATAACCGACTTCCCTGTCCGGCCATACCGGACGATACACCAACGGGCAGTCAACCGCCGTTTGGCTTTCAAAAAGGCAGCGGCAGTGATGGTCAGGATGTAAATATCTCCTGTGTCGGGACGGATGTCGAAGGTATAGTACCTTTTAGAACATTGGATTTGACCGAAAAGCAGGGACAGGACGCATGGGGCGGGTATATAACCTATCGTATTACCCCCGCTTTTGCGCTCAGTCAGGATGATTACTCGGTGGCCAGTACGGATATTCATGCGGCTTGCCGTTATCTGGATTGGATGGATGTTCACCGTGCTTCGACGGTAAACCGCAATCCGCTAAAAGCGCGCTTCTGTTGTCCTCCTGTGGGACATAGCTCGGACGTTTATTACAAGGATAAGGATATTGCCATTCTGGATACGGCAGGCGGGGATTCTCTGTGGCCCAGAGCTCGCAGTGACGCTTCGAAATTTTACGACCATCAGGATACGCGTGCCGATATACCCCTGATGGATACAGTGCGTGAACCGGATGCCAATGATTATGAAACGCCGGCCTTTATTTTGGTCAGTCACGGGCCAAACCGCTACGGAGCCTATACAGGCAAAACAAGCGGTGATAGAATGCTGGATGTAAACGGATTTTTCGGAACAGATGAAACGGAAAATCAGGATGGCGATAGAACGTTTATCATACGTGAGTATACGGCCGATCAGGGGAACGACTATTTTGACGATTTGGTTCTATGGCGGACACAAAATCAGATTTACAGCGAATTTGGGGACAACTCATGCTTAAGACCGTAATAAGATGGCGTAATCGTGATAATAAGGGTTTTACCTTGGTTGAGCTGGCCATTGTTTTGGCTATTTCAGGCATTCTAATCGGCGTAATTACCGCATCGGTAAAGCCTGTAATGCAGCGCGTACAAATGGCTAAGACTGACAGCAATATAGAGAAAATAGCCAAACAGCTTTCGGTTTATGCGGTCAGGCATAACCGTCTGCCCTGTCCGGCCAGTCCCAATCCGAGTGTTGAGCCGTTCGGCTCTGAGCGCGGAAGCGGTGCAAGCGGTGCCAATTTCGGTGACTGTAAAGGTAAGGTTGAAACCGAAGGTGTGGTTCCGTACCGCATTTTGGGATTGCGTGACGAAGATGTGCGCGATGGCTGGGGAAATTACATTACCTATCATGTATCCCCGATTTTTGCGGTAAATCCTGACTCACCGATAACGGACTTCAATCAAGTACATGAGCGGTGCAGGGCTCAAGACTGGTTTCCCGATGAAAGTGATGATTATGGCGACAAAAGCTCTTATGTAGCCAGAGAAGAGGATTTTCCCGGTACGTCGACATCTTTTACAAAAACTCTGGATAATGGGGTGACGTTTAATATCCAATCCAGCGGTCAGAATTTGAAGTGGTATGACAATCACGGCTATAAGGGGATAGGGTCGGGCGATAATTCCAATATTTGGCAGGAAACCATGGATGTCACTTTTACGGATGCGGATGGCAATTCCCAACCCGTCAGCGATGCCGTGTTTGTATTGGATGATGTCGGCAATAATATTGATGAAAACAAAAGCATTATCTATCAGGTTTATTATACCGATTCCAGTGGCAATACGGACTATTTCTGGCAGGAAACCCAGCTTAGGATTGATGATGTCCATGGCGGTACCGGTGGGGGCACGCCTGACGCTTATGGTACCGATGGTAAACCGATTTACCGCAATGCGCTTAATTCCGATAATTTGGGGGATGATGGGCTTGTGACTTTTGAAATCTTCTCGGAAAATTATATGCAGGCCGACGGTACGACACCGCTGTTTGATTCCAATTCCATTCAGGATATGACGCTCTATACGAAGACCAGTCTGGCGCAGTCGCGCGGTTATGTTCGTGACAGCAGTGGCTATCCGGGAAATGAATCCTCTCTGCTGATTTCCAAAATCAAGGCTGGCGATATATCAGGCGGGGCAGCGCACTATAACTTAAACCCGTCAAAAGCGCGGTTCTGTTGCCCGATTGCGCAGTCAACAGGTGATTATTCCGTCGATAATGATGTGCAGATTAAAGATGCTGATGATGAGTATATGATTGATTTGCAACGTTCAACCGCTTCGTCCTATTTTAACGATGTGGATACGCAAGCCTCGACAACGGCGCTCAATACGCAGAATATTGCTGTTGCCTATGTATTGGTTAGTCATGGCAAAAACGGCCAAGGTGCCTTTATGGCCAATGGTACGAATAACCGTATCGATAGCGGTAGCGCCATGATTGGTGACGAGGAAGAAAAAAATGCCGATACAGATAATGAATTTGTTTATAAGCCGATAACCATGCAAAAAGGAGCAGAATATTTTGATGATATTCTCCTTTGGCGCTCGCAGGATCAGGTTTATTCCGAGACATCCAACAACTCCTGTTTTGAACCTTAAAAAAATTTGGAAAAGCATATGAGACATTTATCGCAACGATATTCGAATACACAAAAAAGCGGCGGTTTTACGCTGGTTGAGATGGCTGTAGTCATTTTGATTATCGGTCTGATTACGGGCAGTGTTTTTGCGATTATCAATCCGCTTAATAAAAATATGCGTGAAGCGGAAACGCGCGAAAAAATGGAGTATATTGCCGATACGATTGCCAATTATGCGGCTAAAAACAACCGCATTCCCTGTCCTGCACCGGCCGATCCGTCGGATAATACCGGTAGTGTCAATCAAATCCAAGGTATCATGTATATGAATGGCTCCAGTGGTGTTCCGAATTGTAACGGCGCTAGTGAGCGACAGGGGATTGTGCCGTTTCGCACGCTGGGCATTCACCCTGACATGGCGGTTGACGGCTGGGGAAATTATTTTACCTATGCTGTTAGTCCCGTATTTGCCATGAAAACGACCGGTAATGCTGCTCATCGCAACTGCCGCGATAGAAACTGGATTGATGAAACCAATCATAATATTGCACCGGACAAGGCACAATTCTGTTGCCCGGATATTTCGCCGTACGATCCGGATTCGGATATTGTTCTTAAAGATGAAAACGGTGACGCGCTTTTTGATAAGCGTCAGACGGGTTCCGGAAACTATGCCAATGTGGATACAGAGACAACCTATAACGCTGCACAGAATGTGACATCCGTGGCTTTCGTGCTGGTTAGTCATGGCATTAATCACTATGGCAGTTATCTAATAAACAGTGCCAATCCGTCAAACCGTGATACGGCACTAAGCGTGACCAGTGCTGATGAAACAGAAAATATGGATGATGATGCGACTTATGTGACATCTCCGCGCATCTTGGATGAAGGCAGCGATTATTACGATGATATCGTTCTGTGGCGCACTCAGGATCAAATTCGTTATGAATTTGGGAATGACAACTGCATACTGCCCTGAAATCCGAAAAAACCTTAAAAAAACAGACCGCCCTTAACCTTTTTTTTGCTGTTAAAGCTTAATGTAGAGGTGAAGAATTCTTTTTTCAATAAGATGATGGTCTATCTTATTGATTTTCAATGATATTGTGTTTTCTGGGTGTATGTAGGGTACCATGGGAATTTTTGACAAAAAAGACAAAGATAACGAGATGCGTAAAGGGATAGGCGACATCTTGGGCAAAAATGCGGCTAAGAATGTGACGCCGCGGGTATCGCGCGGAACCACGGCAGGTGAAAAACCAGTTGCTCCTGTCAAGTATGACGCCATCGTGTCGCAGAACGTATCCGTGTCATCATCTGATACGGGCAGTGAGATTGCAAAAACCGAACAAACCGCAGAGGCGGCTCCGGTATCGGTGGAAGAAAGCCAGGATAATCAAGGGCCCAAAAAACGTATGGGTGAGATGTTAATTGATGCCGGTGCCATTACGCCGGATCAGCTGAATATTGCCCTTAAAGAAAAGAGCCGCAGCGGTAAGATGTTGGGCGAGGTGCTTGTCAGCCTCGGTTTTATTGACAACAACTTCCTCACAACCTTTATTTCCCAAGCATCAGGTGTTGACCGCTTTGAACCGTCAAAAGTTATTGTCGACCCTGATCTGATTGAAAAAGTGCCGCGTGATGTAGCCGATAAGCATAAACTGCTTCCCATTAGTTTGAATGACGAGGGCGTTTTAACGGTGGCCATGCTTGACCCGAATGATGTTGTCGGTCAGGACAAGGTACGTCAGTTCTTCACCAAAGGGGTTGTGATTAAACCGCTTATGGCCACACCCAAAGCGTTGGAGCAGGGGATAGACAATGCCTATGGTCTGGCAATGTCTACTGCCGCCATCTTGAAAGAGCTGGAAAGTACCGAAACGGACTTGCAAGTTATTCAAGAGGACGAAGCTTATTCGCACCCGATTGTACGGCTTGTTAATGCGTTGGTTTTTGATGCTGTCAAAATGGGGGCATCCGATATTCACTTTGAACCGGAAGAGCAGTTCATCCGTTTGCGTTACCGCATTGACGGGGTGCTGATAGAAATTCAGACGTTCCACAAAGACTATTGGAACGCCATGGCACAACGTATCAAAATTATGGCCGAACTGAACATTGCGGATAAAATGAATCCACAGGACGGTCGTTTTTATTTGAATATCGGCGGACGCGAGGCTGATTTCCGTGTGTCATCACTACCGACCGTGCACGGCGAAAATTTCGTTTTGCGTATTCTGGATAAAAGCGCAGGTATCATGCCGCTTGAAAAGCTGGGCTTTTCCGAGCGTAATATGAAACTCATCCGCAAGGCGCAAGCTAAACCCGAAGGTATCATTATCGTGACGGGGCCGACAGGTTCGGGTAAATCAACATCGCTCTATTCGATGCTGAATGAAATGAATACGATTGATGTTAATATTATGACATTGGAAGATCCGGTGGAATACTCTATGCCCCTGATGCGTCAGGCACAGGTACGTGCGGGGTCGGGTTTGACATTTGCTGACGGTGTCAAATCATTACTACGCCAAGATCCTGATATTATCTTTGTCGGGGAGGTGCGTGACGGCCCAACAGCCGAGCAGGCTCTTAAGGCAGCTATGACAGGTCACCAGGTTTATACCTCGCTACATACGAATGACAGTTTTGGTGCTATCCCCCGCTTATTGGATTTGGGATTAAAGCCGGGGATGCTTGCCGGCTCGGTGATTGCCGTATTTGCCCAGCGTCTGGTACGCCGTTTGTGCGGTGATTGTAAAGAAGCCTATCAACCGGATGAGCGCGATTGCAAAATGCTGGACGTCGATCCGTCCAATCCGCCGACTATTTACCGCCACAAGGGCTGCCCGAAATGTAAAAATATGGGCTATAAGGGGCGGGTGGCCGTTGCTGAGATTCTTTATTTTGATGACGAGCTTAACGATATTGTATCACGCGACGGCCATAAGTCAGAGCTTAGGGCTGCGGCGCTGAAAAAAGGATTCAAGTCCATGACAGATGACGGTATTTTGAAAATTCTCGAAGGATTGACGGATATCGAAGCGGTCAAAGATACGGTGGATTTGTCGGATAGATATGACGATTAACGGGGAAAGATTTCATGCATAAGTACAGCTATCGCGCAATGAATGAAAGAGGGCGCCCCGTCCGCGGCGGCTTGTCGGCTGTTAACGAGTCCGACTTGTATCAGCAGCTTCAGGGGATGGGGCTTGAACTGATTGATTGCCGGATTCAAAAACAGTCCAAATTCTCTATTCCTTTTATTGGCGGACGAATTAAGGCACGCGATCTTATCCAGATGTTTGTGCACATGGAACAGTTGCAATTAGCCGGCGTTCCGTTGCTCGAAAGTCTTTCCGATATTCGTGACAGTGTGGATAATCCGGCACTGCGTGATATGGTTTCGGAAGTATATCGTGACGTATCCGAAGGTAAGGCTTTGTCCGAAGCCATGGCCAATCATCCGAAGGTATTCTCGAACATCTTCATATCTCTCATTGCTTCGGGTGAAGAAACCGGTAATTTGGCATCTTCTTTTGCCCAGCTCATCGTGTTTTTGAAATGGTCGGACATGATGCGCCGCCGTGTAATCAAAGCCATGAGCTATCCTATATTTGTAACGCTTTTGTTCATTGGCGTGTTGTCGCTTCTGATGCTGTTTACCGTGCCGCAAATCACAGAGTTTCTGAAAGAGTTGGATCAGGAGCTTCCCTATGCGACGGTTGCGCTGATTAATACGTCCGATTTCTTTATGGCCAATTATCCGTACGTTTTTGCCACGCCGGTAATTTTTATTATTGTGCATAAAATGTTGCGTAATGCCTTTTACGGATACCGGTATCATACGGATGCTATTTATTTACGCATTCCTGTTATTGGTGATGTTATTCGCAAAATTGCCCTATCCCGTTTCTCAAGGACATTTGGTGCGTTGTATAAAAGCGGTTTGGAGATTCTGAAATCGTTTGAAGCATCCACTAACACGGTTACGAACAAAGTAATTATCGAAGCGTTGGTACGTGCCAAAGGGCAGATTTCCGACGGTTCATCCATTTCGGCTGCTTTGGCCAATACAGGTGAATTTCCTGCACTGGTAACGCGTATGGTGCGCATCGGCGAGGATTCTGGTAACCTTACAAAGGTGCTTGATCAGGTTGGCGAGTTTTACGATCAGGATGTCGATGAATCGGTATCGCGCATGATTGGTATGGTAACGCCGACATTGACAATTTTTCTGGGCTTTATGATTTTATGGATTGCCATTGGTGTATTCGGGCCAATCTATGGTATCATGGGGCAGGTTGGGATTTAAAACGTAAGAGGTAGCAAAGGTGCTTTCATCGGCAAAAAAATATGTCATTATCGGCAATGATGCGGTTGCCATATACCGCAGCAGAAACGGTGTTGTTGCCCGTGTCTCTTATCTGACATGGGACGAGCCGGAGTTTGACAAAAACTTTATCATGTCTATCAATGCCGGTTCGCCAACCGAAACGGTGACTATTCTGTTTGATATGATTGAACAGCAATACAAAAAAGAAATTTTGCCTAAAATCAATCCGCTTGATAAAGCCAAGGTTGTTAAGCGTAAAGTGTCCGTTGCTTTTCCCAACAATCCGATACGCGAAGCGGTGGATTTGAAGCGGTCACCAAAGGATGGCTCGCTCAAGGCGCAAATGTATCTGTTTAC
>QKJH01000081.1 GCA_003250865.1 Alphaproteobacteria bacterium
CAGTTGTCGGCAAAGCTGATGGGGATGAAAATCCCGATAAGGAATAGGGCGATGGAATCATACCAGCCCATACTGAATAATGTTTCCACAGCCATAACGTCCTGTTTTTTCACATCCATAAAACAGGGGATGATAATCAGGGCAAGAATGACAAAAAACTGGATGGTATCGGTCTTAACAACCGAACCGTAACCGCCTTCGAACAAATAGAAACACACGATAAAGCCGACGGCGATAAGTCCAATCCATGCGGGCTGCCCTAAAATCGTGGCAAATAGATTACCGGAAACATGCAATTGAAGCGCCATGACAAGCATGGCAAAAACGGTAATAATCAAGGCGGAGATGCGGTCTGTTGATTTGCCGATTTTTTCACGTAACATTTGGCCAACGGTAACATAACCGTTTTCAATGGATGCGGCGCGGATACGGGGGCCGACTATGGCAAAAATGACCAGTCCAACGAAGACGCCGACAAAGGCCCAGAGACCGCCATAGCCCACGGTATAGGCAAAACCAATCCATAAAACAATTCCAGCTCCATCGCGGAAGCCGGAGGCAAGGGAACTGATGGTGGGGATGATGCCGACTTCGCGGCCGCCGATAACAAAACCATGGTGATCCTGTGCTTTGCTTTGGCGATACCCAATCCATATCATGAGTGCAAAATAAGCAAGTATACAGCCAAGCACAACAATCTGGGTCTCTGACATTATTTTTTCCTTATGAGTGTGATTTGAAAATAAAATTGTGCATATAGAATACAATTCACATCATAGGCAGATTGTAAAAGGAATGGCAACCCCTTATTTATTCATAAGAAAAGCGGCCGCGCAATTTTTTTGCGTAATCTTTGGGTTGTAGAAAGCATCACAGCCATGCTCGCCGTCCTGCCCGTCTTCTGTTATCATGAAACCGCTTGAGGCCTGTCCGTCATCAAATTTGACATCCAGTGTATAGGCTTCCTTGGGGGACAGTGGGTTTTGACCATTGGGCATGAGCGGCCCCTGGTCGATGGCACCCTGCAGGCGGATATAGTGCCCGGATCCGTTGACGGCTCCGCGTCCCGCACCTCCGGACCATGACATAAATTGGATGTGAAACCCTCCTGCGCCATAGGTTGAAGGGGGGTGACTTTCTCCCCATGCTAGAACGGGGCTATTGCCGACAACGCCGGTGATAAAATCGGAGAGTGCCAGATGTTGCCATGACTGACGCGGTTCATCCGTCAAACCAATCTGATTGGCTCCCAGATAGGTGGCTGAACTTCCTCCTCCGGCATGTGCAGCACCGATAATGCCGTTTGAGTTACCATCTACGCACGTGCCACCCTGACAGCTGGGGATGCGCATGGTTGCAGTAGACATATCACCTGGCAAAGCGCCGCCGTATTTATCCTGAAATGCTTGAAAAGCGGCTGTAAAGCCATTGACCTGTTTCATAACGGCAATCAAGCGGGCATTTTGTACCATGGCCTGTCCCTTGAGTACGCCGCCGATAAGTAAACCTATAATCATCATAACGATGGCCAACTCGACCAATGTAAAACCGTGCGTTTTTGTTTTTATCATTGTAAATATTTTTCAACTATCTCAATTGTATTTGGTGATAGTTTATCATGTTTGGCAATGTTTTCCAAGTTGGTCTTTATCAATGATTTGTAGGGTTCGGCAAAGCTTTTCCAGCTTTGCAGTGGCATAAGAAAACGGGCGGCAATTTGCGGGTTAAAGCTGTCAATTTTTAAAACTGTATCGCAATGGAGGCGGTATCCTTTGCCGCTGGTATCATGGAAATGCTTGATATTGTTAAATGCAAATCCCATATACAATGCCCGTGCCCGGTTCGGGTTGTGAATGTCAAAGCCGGGGTGTTTTGTTAAGGCTGCAAGCTGTTCGAAAATATCATCGCGGTCGGCGTATGCTTGAATGGCAAACCATTTATCCATGACCAGTTTGTCATCTTTAAAGCGGTTATAGAAATCGGTTAAAAATTCTTCGCGCTCGGGCAAATCGGTGTCGCAAAGAATACTCAGTGCGCCCATGCGGTCGGTCATGCAGTGGGCATTTTTATATTGTTCGATGGCCAATTCGTTGGCGGTATTGTCCTCCAGCTCGTGCAAATAGGACAGGGCAATATTGCGCAATGAGCGTGAGGCAATTTCTTCGGGTGTCGGAAATTGAGATGATGAGGAAAATGATTTATTTAATTGATATAATTCAATAAATTTATATTTTAATTTCTCTGCTATTTCTTTTCTTACAACTTTTCTAGAATTATAGACGAGAAGAGGGTCGGTCGGCTTAATCGCCTGTTCCAGAATGCTTTGCCCCGGAATTCCTATCAATGTTGCTTTAAATTCGTTATCAATGGCGGTGTCGTCCATGGCGGCTTCGATAGCTTGAATAATGGGGGTTGCGGACGGCTTGTTTTCGGCTTTGATATAATTGACCATAAAGCGTTTCTTGATAACATTTCCTGCCTCGTAACGGTTGAAGCCGTCCGTATCATGATTCATCAAAAAGCGCAGCTCGTCATCGGATAAATCCGTTTCCAGATTGACCGGAGCCGAGAAGCGGCGCAACAGCGACGGAACGGGTTTCTCGGGGATATTGTTAAAGATAAACTCCTGCTTTGTGCCGTTAAAGCCCAGAATGATTTCCGTTTCGGCGCTGTCGCTGAGCGGCAGTTCATTGCCCTTGCTGTCCAGTAAGGCCATACGAACAGGGATAAGAACGGGCTGATTGTTAGGTTGTGTTGGAAAAGACTGCTCCAATGTCAGGCTGTATTCTTGACGGTCTTCGTCATAATGGCTGGTGGCTTTGACGCTTGGCGTTCCGGCTTGCGAGTACCACAGCTTGAACTGCGAGAGGTCAATATTGCCGCCGTCTTCCATACATTGGACAAAATCGTCACAGGTTACGGCCTGACCGTCATGACGTTCGAAATACAAATCGGTAGCTTGGCGGTATTTTTTTGCGCCCAGCAAGGTCTTCATCATGCGGATAATTTCGGCACCCTTTTCATAGACGGTGACCGTATAAAAATTATCCATGGCAATATAGCTTTCTGGGCGTATCGGGTGTGCCATGGGGCCGG
>QKJH01000099.1 GCA_003250865.1 Alphaproteobacteria bacterium
AAGGCAAAAAAATGGACCTCAAGTCATTATTTTGATTCAGGAAGCCGTACCGGAATTTCTGGGCGAAGTTACCGAAGGCAATAACGCTGCTCATTTGCTCAAGAAGCTTATCAAGGCGGATAAGTATAACCGTTTATCTGTTATAACCCCCTATGTTGCCAATAAAGATAAAAAGGAACCGATAAAGGTTCATTCGAAGCTGATGGTTATTGATTGTGATTACATTTCCATCGGTTCACCGAATGTAAACAGGCGATCGTTCCAACTGGATTACGAAGCCAATGCGGTGTTTGAGGCACAAGATGTGCAGCACCGCGAGACTTTTCGCAGTTTTTTACAAAAGGTAATTGCTTTGCACGCCGATGTTCCGGTGTCGGAAGTAAAACGGATATTTGAGGCAAATGAAGAAAGCTGGCGTGAAACGCTGAAGGAACTTACCCGCGATAATACCCGTTTGCAATGGAAAGAAGCCGAGGATTTTCCGCACAAGGTACCGGCACGTTTTACTCTCTTTGATAGACCATCGACATTTGGAAAATTGTTTAATACCATGATATCCATTTCACCGCAAAATGCCTTAAAACAAAGTCTCTATGCCTTTTTTGGGTGTGGGTTTGTTGTGCTTTTGGTTATAGGGATTTCCTATCTGCCGGAACTTGATAGCCGTCGTGAACTGATTGATAGCATAATGGATCGGATAGGGGCAGTTGAACCCTATAGCTGGTCGGCTGTTTATTGGGGAATAGGAATTACGATTGTGTGTACGGCCCTGATGGTGCCTGTGACCATTCCTATATTGGCGTTTTCCACTCTTTGGGGTGGTGTATTCGGCGGGATGGTTTCCATGCTGGGGCTGTTATGTGCTGCCCATGTCTATTATGCTCTGGGATATTTCACCGGTATGTCTTATGTGACACGGTTCGAAAAAATCAAGGAGAATATTAACAAAGTCAAGGCACATGGTACATGGGCAGTTGCTTTGCTCAAGATTATCCCTACTGCACCGTTTATGGTAGTGAACTTTATAACTGGTGCCGTACGTTTCACTTGGGTGCAGATGTTTGTTGGCTCGGTCCTGGGGTTTCTTCCGGGTATTGTATTTATTGCACTGTTTGGTGATTTCATTCGCCGTGCGATGGAACAAGGGGCAGTGTATGCCACAGTGGTTGTTATTGGGATGAGCTGTATTTATCTTCTGCTTATCCGTTATGTTGCCAAATTGGCAAGACGTGCAATGGCTCGTCTGCAGAGTAAAGCAGTGGCCTGAATAATTGAGGATAGAGAGTATATAAGGATGATTAGATTATGTTCCTATAATATCCATAGTGCCGTTGGCGGGGTGGACAAACAATACAATCCGCGCCGTATTGCCGAAGTTTTATCGGACATCCGTGCGGATATTTGCGGCTTGCAAGAAGTACGCTGTCCACCCGACAAGTCGGGCATCCTGGATATTCTGGAGAGAGAAAGAGGGATGAAAACCCTGTTTCTAAAAACAATGACGGACAGATATGGTGGCTATGGTAACGCTTTGGTTTCGTGCTTTCCCATTCTGGAGCATAAAGATATTAATCTTGAAACTAATGCCGTTCGTATAGCCAAAACACCAAAATCTGAGGCTCGACGTGCCATAGCCGCCCGATTTTATATTGAAGACTGGGATAGTGATTTATGGGTTGTGTCCACTCATTTGGCGGTGCAACGTTCTGCACGCCGGTTACAGTCCGAAAAACTGATTGGGGTTTTACATGAATTTCTGGATATTGACAAAGTGCCGTGCGTTTTGATGGGGGATATGAACGAATGGTTGTTTCCTGTCCATTTCATCCGGCAGTTGGACGGGTTATTTGGTAAACATGTTTCACGGCGTACCTTTCCGGCACTTTGCCCAGTTCTTCCGTTAGATAGGATGTGGTTAAGTCGCCGTTTGAAACCGGCTACGGTTAGAGCCTATCGCGGAACATTCTCGCGCACCGCATCAGATCATTTACCGATTTATGCCGATATAGACTATAATCCTGTTGTGAAAAAAGCCGCTTAATCGCTGCGTTTGCGGATAAAGCTGACTTCGTACAGGCTGACCAGCCGTGCCATCAGAACCGTCAGGTATAAAACGCCCATTACAGCCTCGGTTGCAGCCCATATCTGGGCGGTCAGGGATAGGGGAACAATGTCGCCATACCCTACGGTCGTTAAGGTAGTAAAACTGAAATAGAACATGTAAATCGGTTCGGCATTATCCGAGGCGGCAACCGACAAGGCATAGGCGTTGGGGTTCAGGATGAAGAGTACGGTAAAAACAGCTGCCCAGGCAACACCCATCAAAAGGTAAATGGATACAGCCGAATTAATAACATGGATGGTTACACGCTCGGTCGTAAAAATGCTTTTAAACAATACCATAATGGTGGTGATGGCACTGCCGACAATCAAAAGATGGGGCATGATGGTAGGAACGTCTGCAAACCATGTTCCGCAATAGGCGAATACAAAAGCAATATTGGCGATAACATGACGGGAATAGTGGCTGGTCCTGAATGTCATGGCCAGCATGACGGTTAAAAAGGCCAATCGGGTAATCCATGCCGAGCCGCCCATTTCGACAATAACCGGAAGCAGCACGAGCAATCCTGCCAAAGATAAAAGAAGGATAAGCGAACGGTGCTCTTCGAGCGTTGTATAAAAGAGTGAAATGATTTTACGCATGTCGGGTTTCCCCTGAATTTATTAAAGTAGACTATGAAATCATTATTGGGGCAAAAAGTAAAAATAGGCTTTAGGAAAAAAAAGCTTTTAAAAATCTCAAAATGGACTATTTTTGTTTTGCATTTTAAGCATAAGCAGGATTATCCAATGATTAAAAATGAAATAACCCGTCAAGGAAACGTTCTATTCCGTTACCGCTCTTTTTTCCCCTTTTTGTTGCTACCATTGGCATTTTATTATTTATACCGGTTCGGGTTGTCCGAACACATGTCCGATATAATGGAGCATCATTATTTTTACTTTTGTTTTGCTGTTTCCTTTATCGGTTTAGCTGTTCGGGGTTTTACCGTTGGCTGTGTGCCCAATAATACATCGGGACGCAATACAAAACAGCAAAAGGCCGATGTACTCAATACCACGGGGATGTATTCGATAGTGCGTCATCCGCTTTATTTGGCTAATTACATTATGTTTGCCGGTTTTTTAATGGCATTCGAAAGCCTGTCATTCTTTTTAATCGGTACATTGCTGTTCTTTTTCTATTACGAGCGTATCGCCGCTGCCGAAGAAAACTTTCTTGTGGGAAAATTTGGCGAGCCATACAGCGTGTGGGCGAATAAAACCCCGGCGTTCTTTCCGCGTTTTTCGGGCTGGGTTAAGGCGAACCAATCGTTGTCATGGCGTAAGATCTTGCGCAAAGAGGGACCCGGATTTCTTCTTATCTGTACATATTTTCTGACATTCGACCTAATTGAAGATATTGTCTTTGAGCATGAGGCCTGGGATGAGGTTTTATTGGATGACTTGGGACTTATCAGTATTTTTGTCATTGGTCTGGTGACTTATGCTGTTCTGAAAGTCACTCGTAAAAAAACCGATTTGTTGGATATCAGCTCTTTGTAAAATTCCTGTTTTTCCATGCATTGGTTTCCCTTGCTTTTCAGGGGTGATATTCTATACTTCGAAAGAAAGTGACAACGTGCTTAAAAGGATAATAAAGCCATGACAACAGACAGCCGTTTTGAAACATTGCGTAATGCGGTGTTTAGCATCACCAAAGAGGAAACCCCCAATATTTTGACTATTGCGCGTATTGTGGTTATTCCGGTTATTCTATTATTGATGGCTATACCGACGGCTTTTACCGCATGGTGCGCCTTGTTTTTCTATACGCTGGCTTGTGTGACGGACTGGTTTGACGGTTATCTGGCGCGTAAATGGGGAACCATGTCGGACATCGGCAAATTCCTTGATCCGATAGCCGATAAGCTGTTGGTAACCGCTCTGGTATTGATGTTGGCAGCCCTCGATAGGCTTGATGGAATATGGTTTATTCCGGCTGTTGTCATTCTTTCGCGGGAAATTTTCATTTCCGGTTTGCGCGAATTCATGGGGCCGAAAAACATTAAAGTCCATGTTTCCCAATTGGCTAAATGGAAAACCACCGCGCAGATGGTGTCGCTGGGCTTTCTGATTATGGGTGAGTTTTCGCCCGAGGCTATTCCATCCTTGTGGATTGGCTGGATTCTTTTATCCATCGCAGCCGTATTAACCGCCTTGACGGGGTGGCAATATCTGCAGGCGGCACTTCCGGTTTTGACGGGCAGTGATGGTGATATTATTGATGCCGAAATTCTGGATGATGTCGAAGATACTGATGAATAGGCGTCTTTTTTGCCTATTGTCCAAATAGGGAAAAGAGCGTTTTTTTACCGTTTCCGTTTTCGTCATTTCGGCTGTGGGCATTATCCCGTTTCAGGCTGACAGCGTCAATCAGACAGGCATGGCCGTTTTTGTCCAACCCTATAACCGTTTTACCGTGTTTGATGTCCAACGCGGCCTTACCGAAAATATCGTAACGCCAGCCCTTCATGCAGGGCACTTTGGCTTTGTCGTCACCGGCAATATCCAGCAAGTCTTCGTTCGAGGCAACAAGACGGGGCACCACATCATGCTCGGCACACTGGATTTTCAGAACAAGCCGTAAAATTTCTGCAATAGCTGCTGCCCGTTTTGTCGGGTTTTTGGCTTTTGGCGGAAGAAGCTTGTGTGCATTTTTGTTTTTCAATCCCTTGTGGATGGCAGCCATCAATTGGTCGCCGCGACCGCTTTTGGCCATATCGGCGTTGATGCCGCGCAGCTTGGACAGTGCTTCGTTCGTTTGCGGCATCTGGCTGGCAATTTCCTGAACGGCATTATCGGTCAAGATGCGTTGGCGCGGCTGGTTTTTGGTTTGTGCCTTAATCTCGCGCCAAGCAGCAACGGATTGTAATACGCCCAAGACATCTTTTTTGTTGGTGCGGATTTTTATACGCTCCCAAGCCTTTTCGGGGTCTACGGCATAAAGGCTTTCATCCGTGATATTGGCCATTTCTTCATCGACCCAATGCAGACGTTTGGTCTTATTCAGCTCGGCAATCTGTGCCACATAAATGTCGCGCAGGTGGGTAACATCGGCAATGGCATAAACCAACTGTCGGTCGGTAAGGGGGCGTTGTGCCCAATCGGAAAAACGACTGTCCTTGTCCAGCTTTTCTTTGGTGTAATGTTTGACCAGCTTTTCATAGGAAACTTGATCGCCGTGTCCCAGAACCATGGCGGCAATTTGGGTGTCAAAAATGCCTGGAGGAACCGCTTCGAACAGATTGTAAAAGATTTCAACATCCTGACGGCAGGCATGCAAAACCTTGGTGGGTTTATTTGATAAAAGTAATTTTTTTAAGGGGGTTAAATCAATTTCTTCAGATAATGGGTCGATTATGGCGTATTCGTTTTCACCGGCAATTTGTATCAGACACAGCTTGGGGTAATAGGTACGTTCGCGGTGAAATTCCGTATCGATGGTCAGGAACTTTTCCTTTTTCAAACGGGTACATAGTGCGTCTAAATCTTTGGTCGTTTTGATGTATGGAATCTTGTGTGCATTCATGCCGGTGTGCCACTCTTACTTTGTATTTTTTATGTGCCTACTGTGCGCTAAAAACCGCCAAAGGTCAATCGTCATATCGCCTTCATGCGGTAAAAATGGGATTTTTTCGCCTTTGCTCTTGTACAAATTTTTCGGATGGCCTAATTTAGCCAATTGTATTGTACTTGATTATAAACTTATTGAACTGAAGGATTCGATTATCATGCATACCTATCGCACGCATCATTGCGGTGAGCTTCGCGCCAGTCATGTTGGACAACAAGTACGTTTGTCCGGCTGGATTAATCGCAAGCGCGACCATGGCGGTTTGCTGTTTGTGGATTTACGTGACCATTACGGTTGGACACAATGTGTTATTGATTTGGATAATCCTTTGCTCAATACCTTGGATAAGTTGAAACTGGAATCCGTCATTACCGTCACCGGCAAGGTCATTGCCCGTGACAAGGATGCCATCAACCCGAAAATGCCGACCGGTGAGATTGAGTTGAAAATCGAAACGGTGGATATTCGCTCCGAAGCCGAACAAATTCCGCTTCAGGTAAACTCTCCTGACGAGACGGGGGAAGATATCCGTTTGAAATACCGCTATCTGGATTTGCGCCGTGAAAAAATGCACCGGAATATCATGGTGCGTTCACAGGTCATCGCTTCTATCCGCAATCGTATGATAAAATCCGGATTTAACGAGTTTCAGACCCCGATTATTACGGCCAGTTCACCCGAAGGTGCACGTGATTACCTGGTGCCGTCCCGTTTGCATCCCGGCAAGTTCTACGCTTTGCCGCAAGCTCCGCAACAGTTCAAACAGCTTTTGATGGTGGCCGGATTTGACCGTTATTTCCAAATTGCACCGTGTTTCCGTGATGAGGATGGCCGTGCCGACCGTCTGGCGGAATTTTATCAATTGGATATGGAGATGTCGTTTGTCACGCAAGACGATGTTTTTGGTGTGATGGAAAAAGTAATCGGGGAGCTGTTCGAAGAATTTTCCGAGCTGCAAGGACGTAAATATGCCGTTACACCGGCGCCGCTCCCGCGCATTTCCTTCAAGGAAGCCATGCTGAAATATGGAACGGATAAGCCGGATTTGCGCAACCCGTTGGAAATTATTGATGTCACCGAGTTCTTTAAACGCGAAGACGTAACCTTTAATGCCTTTAAGAACATGATTAATGACGGTGCTGTCGTGCGTGCCATCCGTGCGCCGAAAGTATCGGACAAGCCGCGCAGCTTCTTTGACAAGCTCAATGATTGGGCAAGGGGAGAAGGTTCGGGCGGTATGGCTTATATCATTGTTGAAAACGGCTCTAGCAAAGGGACAATTGCCAAATTCGTTCCCGAGGCCGCGCAGGTCGAATTGAACAATCTGGCCGGACTTGAAGATGGTGATGTTATCTTTTTCATGTGCGATAAGGAAGCCAAAGTGGCCAAGCTGGCCGGTAAGGCACGGGATAAAATCTATGCCGATATGGATGGCACATTGCCCGATGAATTTAAATTCGCATGGATTGTCGATTTCCCGATGTATGAAGCCGATGAGCAAACCGGCAAAATCGATTTCTCGCACAATCCTTTTTCCATGCCTCAGGGCGGTATGGATGCGCTTGAAAATAAAAATCCAGTGGATATTCTGGCTTATCAGTATGACTGTATCTGTAACGGGTACGAGCTGGCTTCGGGTGCTATTCGAAACCATTTGCCGCAGGTCATGGAAAAAGCTTTTGCTATTGCCGGATACGATAAAGACGTACTCGAAGCCAAGTTCGGCGGGATGCTCAATGCTTTCCGTTATGGCCCGCCACCGCATGGTGGCTGCGCCTTCGGGATTGACCGTATGATTATGCTACTTCTTGACGAGCCGAACTTGCGCGAAGTGTATGCTTTTGTCATGAACGGCCAGTACGAAGATCCGATGATGCAGGCACCTAGCGAAGCAACAGAACAGCAATTAAAAGATTTGCATTTGCGTGTTCAGTTGCCGCTCAAAGAGAAAAAAACGTCTTAAATACTTTAAGAATGATAGCGAAATATTTGAAAAAGAGGGGTTTTCTCCTCTTTTTCTTTGCGGTTTCTTAAGATGTGGCTGTTATGGATAGTAAGTGGCTGTTCGGCAAAACACACATCCTTCTATAGTTTAACAATACATTTTCCATTCCTATTTTATTTTGCATTCGAAGCGTTTTGTCGAGCCGCCTTTGTTCGCGGCTTCTATACGTAAAAGGTATCCATCATGCAAAATCCTCCTGAAACTAAAAACTCTTCTGTCGATAAAACGCACTCATTCAAAAGCGCGGCAAAAACCATGCTGTACCGTACCGGTATTGGTGTTACTGTTCTTTTTGCTGCTGTTTCCATGGTGGCAACTGGTAAGATGGAATATGATATGGACAAAGCTATTCATGAAAAAATTAAGCAAAAGCATCTTCAGGAGCAGCTTTCCAGAGAACAGAGCGGGGATTGCGGCGATGAAGAGATGGAAGCAATTTTCCGGAGAAATGCAGCCGATTGGGATGCCTGGACGGACACAACCGGTGTCGCTGAAGCTGCACCGGGTGTAGCACTAATCCTTTAATCGGATGTTTTGTGTTTATCAGTGGACCTGATAGGACCCCATTTCCAGACCGTCATTGTCGTGGGCACGTTCATGCAGACGGTTTAAAACTTCCGGAGCAGAGGAGTCCTCTTTTAAAGCAGCAATAGCAACGCTTAAGAAAGCCGGCAAGCTGCGTCCGCGCCAGACAATTTTAAAGTTTTTCAATGTATTTTCAATGGTACGGTGAATCTCGCGCATCTGCTCTTTGCGGGCCTGCGGCAATAAAACGGCAAACTCGCCTTTACCGGTGCGGGCGACAATGTCAAAGGAGCGGAACTGTTTTTTCAGCAAATCGGCAATGGCCAGTTCGACTTCGGCAGCCGCTTCGGGAGAAAATGCTTTAATCAGGTTCTGGATATTCAGGATGCTGAAATGCGCCACTGTTCCGTTTGACGCCAAATCATGACGGATAAGTCCGATTTCGCGGTTCAGCATCATCTCGATACCACGGCGGTTATACAGGCCGGTTGCCGCATCAAGATGGGTCAGTCTTTGCAAAGCATCGATTTCTTTATCCTGTTGCTGTATACGGTTTTCGGCACGGGCAGACATGGCAAGCGAATTTTGCAACAGCTTGTACAGATGTTTAAGGATATTCTCGTGGTTTTCAACGCTTCCGGCGCGAAACTGATTCAGTAAAGCTTTATATTCCTGTACAGAAGGGTGTTGATTGCGAACCGACATAAGATTTTCCTTTTTAAATGTATGTGAACCTGTTAGTTTAAATGCGAAAGGCGTGCCAGTTTCCAAAACCGTTAAAGTGAAAAGGCGGTTTTTAAATAACGCTCTGTTTTTGCTGTATAAAAATACATTAATGAAGTGACTGTATGAAAAATTACTACCATTATGCCATGATGTCTGTTGCAACCGGTGCCCTGATTGCCGGTTTTGCCGGTCAGGTGCTGGCCAAGCAGGATGTGCCGGCACCCGAAAAAGAAAAAATTATATGGGAATCAAAGGTTTCTCCGGTTAGCAAGTCAATTGAAAATTATGGACTTGTTCCGCACAAGGCACGTTACAACTTACAAATGGTTCATAATAATGCGCCGACCAAAGTATCGGATATCCAAGGGATTATGACCTATAACTTTGTCAAGACCTGTCAAAGCTGGTTGACGGATCAGACGCTCAATCTGGAAATGGTGCAAACGGACGGTATTCCGATGCGTTCGGTCAATCATTTCTTTTCCGATGAACGGTTTGACGGCAGCGAATATCATTATGCAAGCGATAACGTTATTAACAAGCAACCTGTCGACCGTAGTGTTGGCAAAGTGTTTGGCGATAAGAAACATGAACACTACTATGCCTATCATCAAGGGATGGATAAGCAAGCACAAAGATTGGATTATCCGAACCTGACATTTCCGGTGCATCATTTAACTGAAATCCTTTACCAGTCCAAAAAAGGCAATCCGATATACCATGCTTCGGTTTTTGATGGCTCCTTTGCCGATGAGCCGGTTTCCATTAATGCTGTTACTAGCTCCCATCGCAATACTGTCGACGATACCCTGAAAAGCGTCTTTGCCAAATATAAGCAGTACCTGTCTCCATCAAGCTGGTCAATTTCCTACGCCTATTTCAAAAACGATGGAGCCGCCGATGACAGTGAGACCTCTCCGGATTATGAGAGCGAAGTCAAGATGATGGAAAACGGCATCATCACGGAACTGACCATCCAATATCCTGATTTCATTTTAAAAGGAAATCTGGTTGGCTTTGAGCCGCTGGATAAACCGCGTTGCCGCTAATCAGTATAGAAGAGTTAATGATAAAAAAAAGTCGCCCTTTGGCGACTTTTTTATTGCCTAGTGTGTATTGTGGGTAGTGCCTATTTGCTTGCCACTTTGGTGCGGCCGTTCTCGATTACGTTGGCATACTGTTTTTTCACTTGAGAGATAGTGCGTTTCAAGTTGGCAAGCTCAGATCCTTTGAGTTCAATACCGGTCGGCAAATCCACGCGTGCCGGATTGACTTTGCGGCCATCCTTGATGACTTCATAATGCAGGTGAGGGCCGGTTGAACGTCCCGTTGTACCGACATAGCCGATAATTTGTTTCTGTTCAACGCGCATCCCGGTTTTGATGCCTTTGGCTACATTGCGCATGTGGGCATAGGCGGTTTTCAGGCCGCTGCGGTGGCGGATGCGGACATAGTTGCCATAGGTGCTCCATGGGCCGGCACGCTCGATGACGCCATTACCGGCGGCATAAATCGGTGTACCGCGCGGTGCGGCAAAATCCAGCCCTTCATGCTTTTTAGAATAACCCAGAACAGGGTGTTTACGCACGCCGAAACCGGATGAAATGCGGGCGCCGTCAATCGGGGTGCGCATTAATTGGCGTTTTACGCTGATGCCATCCTCCTTGAAATAATCGACTGTGCCGTCTTTCAGCTCCTGACGATAGATTTTAACATCTTTACCGCGCACGGTCAGATTGGCATACAGAACGTTGCCGGTCAAAAGGGCATTGCCCTCATCATCGTATGAGCGTTCGTATAATACTTCGAATTTATCGCCTTTGCGAATATCGCGCTGGAAATCAACGTCCCAGGAATAAACATGGATAAGGTCATTCATGACGGAAAGCGGAACGCCGGCTTTTTCGCCCGCTTCGGATAACGAGCTTTCAATCGTACCGTTTGCCGATTCAAGATAGGCTGTAAGCGGCTTTTCTTTCTTTTGAGCCAGGTAACCTCCATCATGTTTTTCCATGACGGTATAGCTTATAATAGGAGATGTCTCGATGGCATATCCGCTGAGGTAACGGCCTTTCTCGGCAGAACGCTTGTAATAGAGGGTGATTTCCTGTCCGGCCCGGATGTCGCGCGGACTATATAATGGGCGCATGGCCTCAATTGCGGCATAGGCATCGCTGCGTGATGCTCCGTTGTCCGTAAGCAAGCCCATCAACGTATCACCGCTGTTTAAGGTAACGGTCTTTTTGTCCGGATCTTTATTCGTAATCGGATCAGGCGCTGTGGCTTGGGTAAAGGGAATGTTCTTTAAAATGGTTTCCAAAGCGGATTCGGGGTTGTCCTGTTTTTCGGTCTGCTTTTGGGAGGCTTCCGTAGTCGGTTCGGCATAGGCAAAGACCAGAGGTTCTTCACTAGATGTACTGTTAGTCTGCTCTATTTTGACCTGTTCGGCTGCAACAACGGCAACGGTGTCCGCAACGGTTTCAAGAGGCGGCTGCGAGGATTGGGATTCTGTAGGAGATAGTGAAAAGGCAATTGCGACAATCGCAAAAGCTGACGCCAATCCGGTAAATGCTTTTTTCCTGTGATGTCTGGAAAAGGAATGATAGGAAGT
>QKJH01000095.1 GCA_003250865.1 Alphaproteobacteria bacterium
CAATCGGTGCAGCTTTCAGAAGTTCATTGTAACGGGCAAGCCAGTCACCCAACAGGCTTTCACCCCACATCTGGGTTCCCATTTCCTGAATTTCACGGGCAAGACCGATTTGTTCCTGAGTAAAAAACTCCTGAACATCCGCCATATTCTGAGCAAACAGGCGTTGGGTTTTACTGCGGCGTCTTGTTTTGGTTTCAACCATACGAATCTATCTGATATTGTTATCAATTTTCCCTACTATAAGCATTTATTATAAGGAAATTCAATTAAAAAAGTACTATTACCGTCAAATATAACAGAAAAAGAGGCTGTTACAGCCTCTTTTTATAAATTTCCAATGCCTATCAGACTAGATGGCCAGTTCCGGCGTGGAAAAATTAAACGTGATGGCATCAGGTGCTTCTTCCAAAATATCCATAACCAATGCCGCACCATTTTCAACCGTTAGCAAAATACCGTACGGGCTTTCACCATGCAATAATTCATGCGCCGTATCCATAAAGTTATCAACGGCATTATTGAGTTGTTCATCGCTTGGCTCTGCTCCATCGTTTGTTTCCATGAAGTCCAGTCGCGCAGTTTCCTTGATTTCGGCAATCAGTTCATCCTGAGTAAAAAGTTCACCTATAATTTCGATTTTATTGCCCGGTTCGATTGTATTGTCAGCCATATTTTGGGTTCCTTTACACGGTAATTTGATTTAATATGCAAAAAAAACGTATAGAAGCATAAAAACTATGTCAATAGACTCTCTGACCGAAATGCAAAAAAAGCTATCCCCAGGACAACAGCTTATGGCGCTGGATGTCGGCACAAAAACCATTGGCGTAGCCGTGTCCGACGGTTCTCGCTCCATTGCCACGCCAGTGACCACCATCCGCCGGACCAAATTCACACAGGATATAAAAGAGCTGGCAAAACACATGGCCGAGCGGAATATCGGTGGGGTTATTATCGGTCTGCCGCTGAACATGGACGGCAGCGAAGGTCCCAAATGCCAATCAGTACGTGAATTTGCCCGCAATCTGGAGCGCAATATGGATATTTTTCCCAATCCGTTTGCCATCGGCTTTTTTGACGAACGCCTGTCTACCGTTGCCATGCACCGCTTTATGATTGACGATTACGATTTATCCCGTAAAAAGCGCGGTCAGCATATTGATAAGATGGCCGCCCAGTTCATTTTACAAACCGCACTGGATTCTATGCCGAAATAAAACGGCACTTGACAAAAAATTATCGACAGCGTATCCGTTTAACCATAAAGCGTTATCGGCAACTGACAGGTTATACCCCCATGTTCCCTCCTATTTTGGATATTATATTTTCCGCGCAATTCATTTTACCCACTCTTTTTATCGGTTATGTTTTTGGCTCCATCCCTTTCGGCCTTATCCTGACCAAAGCATTTGGCTTGGGCGACATTCGCAACATCGGTTCAGGCAATATCGGCGCAACCAATGTCTTAAGAACCGGCAATAAGAAATTGGCATTACTAGTAACTTTATGCGACATGGGCAAAGGCCTAATCCCTGTTCTGATTGTGCAGCAAATCATTCCCGACCCGGCTGTTTTTCTGACCTATGTCGCCGCACTGGGTGCATTGCTCGGCCATATCTTTCCCATCTGGCTTAAATTTAAAGGCGGTAAAGGTGTGGCCACGTTCTTTGGCGTAACACTTGCCCTTAACTGGATGACATTTCTTGCCATCGCTCTTTGCTGGCTGGCCGTAGCGCGCCTGTCACGCATATCATCCCTGTCGGCCTTGATTGCCATGGCGCATGCGCCGTTTTATGCCTATATGTTCGGCGCCACCAATATCGGGGCAATCTGTTTTGCCGTATTCGCAGCCATTATCTGGCTGACACACCGCGTCAATATCAAACGCCTTTTAAAAGATGAGGAATCAAAAATCGGGAAAAAAGCAACGTGAGAAACCCCTCCCTGTTTCAAAGCGCCGGAACCGCATCGTTCACGGACAAAGACTATCTTGACGCACTTCAACTATACCGCAGTGCCAATATCGGCCCGATTACCTATTACAACCTGACTGCTTTTTACGGTTCACCAGCCAATGCGCTGCATGAGCTTCCCGAAATCGCCAAACGCAGCGGCAGCCGCAAGCCCTACAAAATCTGTCCGCGCGGCGTTGTTGAAAAAGAATTGAACGACGCTTTAAAAACTGGGGCAAAACCCGTCGCCCATTTTGACACGCTATACCCGCAAGCCATGCGCGAGATAGACGACTGCCCGCCCGTCTTTTATGCGCTGGGTAATATCGCATTGCTGGCGCGCCCGGGTATTGGCATTGTCGGCGCACGCAACGCTTCGCTTAACGGCCGCAAATTGACCCAACGTTTGGCAACCGAGCTGGGACAACAAGGACAAATTATCGTTTCCGGCATGGCGCGCGGCATTGATACCGCCGCCCATCAGGGAGCACTTACCACCGGAACGATTGCCGTTCTGGCCGGCGGCGTTGACGTGGTATATCCGCCCGAAAATCAGGGACTTTACGAGGCCATCCGCGATACCAGCGGTTTACTGGTGGCTGAACAGCCCTGCGGCACACAGCCCCAGGCGCGGCACTTTCCACGCCGCAACCGTATTATTTCCGCCCTTTCATGGGGAACTGTCGTGATTGAGGCCAGTATCAAATCCGGCTCCCTCATCACAGCGCGTTACGCTCTTGATCAGGGGCGCGAAGTCATGGCCGTGCCCGGCTCCCCCATGGATACACGCGCAGGCGGCCCCAACAAACTAATACAGGATGGGGCAAAACTTGTCACTTCGTCGGCCGATATTCTGGCTGAATACAACCCCGACAATCCGCTCAAGGGTTTGGGAGAATCACCGCAGCAGGCACTGACAGCCCCCATGCCCAAAGCCGATATTTCCTCCGCCGATTTGGACAAAGCACGGGAAACAATAAAAAATCTTTTATCCCCCGAACCGACTGAGATAAACGACATTGCCCGAGAAAGTTCCTTGACAATCGGCACCGTTTTAACCATTTTACTTGAATTTGAAATTACCGGTGTGGTAACACGCCATAGCGGAAATCGGGTTTCGCGCATAGAATCGGAAGATTAGAATATGACCAAAAATGTTGTCGTGGTTGAATCCCCGGCCAAAGCCAAAACCATCAACAAATATCTGGGCGATGACTATGTCGTGATTGCCTCGATTGGTCATGTACGCGACCTGCCATCCAAAGACGGTTCGGTTGACCCCGACAATCATTTTGCCATGCAGTGGCAAATGAACGACCGCTCAAAAAAACAGATTAACGAGATTACCAAAGCCCTGAAATCCGCCGAACGCATTGTTCTGGCAACCGACCCGGATAGAGAGGGAGAAGCCATTTCATGGCATATCTTCAATATATTGAATGACAGCGGCAAATTAAAGAACGTTAAGGTACAGCGCGTGACCTTTAACGCCATTACCAAATCATCCGTTTTGGAAGCCTTTAACCATGCACGCGATATTGACAGCGATTTGGTTGATGCCTATTTGGCGCGCCGAGCATTGGATTATCTGGTGGGCTTTAATCTCTCGCCCGTTCTATGGCGTAAACTGCCCGGTTCGAAATCGGCAGGCCGCGTACAATCGGTTGCGCTACGTTTGATTTGTGAGCGCGAGACCGAGATTGAGAATTTTGACCCGCGCGAATACTGGACGGTTGAGGCAGACTGTCTGAATAGCGGCAAACAGAAATTCACCGCCAACCTGACCCATTTAAAGGGACAGAAGCTGGACAAATTTGCCCTGAATAATGAGGCACTGGCTACCGATGCTGCCGGCATTGTCGAAGCCGCATCCCTGTCGGTTCTGTCGGTGGAAACCAAGCAGACAAAACGTAACCCGGCTGCCCCGTTTATTACTTCGACCCTGCAGCAGGAAGCATCACGCAAGCTGGGCTTTGGTGCCTCGCGTACCATGAAGACGGCGCAAAGTCTGTATGAAGCCGGTTTGATTACCTATATGCGTACCGATGGCCCTACCCTGTCCGGTGAAGCGATTGCCCAGGCTCGCGCCCATATCGAGAGCGAGTTCGGCGGCAAGTACCTGCCCTCGTCTCCGCGCCAGTACAAGGCCAAAGCCAAAAACTCGCAAGAAGCGCACGAGGCCATTCGTCCGACCAATATCCGCAACACCCCCGACAAACCGGGCAAGTCCCTGTCGGATGATGAATTTAAACTTTATGCGCTGATTTGGAAACGCACCGTCGCCAGCCAGATGGAAGCCGCCCTGATTGACCAGGTAGGCGTTGACATCGGCACATCCGACAAACAAACCGTTCTGCGCGCTACCGGTTCGACCATTGCCTTTGACGGTTTTATCAAGCTGTACCGCGAAGACAAAGACGAAGACGAGAAGAACGACAACGGTAACGAAGCGGATGAAAACGGCACAATCTTGCCGCCGCTTAAACAAGGCGAGAAGATTGATGCGCAAAATGTTATTCCAGAACAGCATTTTACCCAGCCGCCACCCCGCTATTCCGAGGCTTCGCTGGTGAAAAAGCTGGAAGAGTTGGGTATTGGCCGTCCCTCGACCTATGCCGCCATCATTCAGGTATTGCAAGACCGCGATTACGTTCGTGTGGAACAGCGCCGTTTCTTCCCCGAAGATCGTGGCCGCGTGGTTACCGCCTTTTTACAGAATTTCTTCGCCCATTATGTCGAGTATGATTTCACAGCCGAACTGGAAAACAAGCTGGATGACATTGCCGAAGGAAAAATCCAGTGGCGTGACGTTCTGTCCGCTTTTTGGAAAGAATTTTCCGCCAAGGTTGATGAAACCAAAGAGCTACGCATCCAAGAAGTCATCCGCGTACTGAACAAGGATTTGGAGGAAATGCTCTATCCCTTGCGCGCGGACGGCACGGACAGACGCTCCTGCCCGATGTGTAAAGACGGACGTATCAGTTTGAAGCTCGGTAAATTCGGCGGCTTTATCGGCTGTTCGAACCATCCGGAATGCAGCTATACCCGCCCGCTGGTTGAAAATGGCGGCGATGATGCGACCGAGACCACAGGCCCGCGTGAACTGGGGCTGTGTCCGAAAAACGGACGCATGGTAACGGCACGCCCCGGCCCTTATGGTGCTTACGTCCAAATGGAAATAGACCCGTCCGAAATTAAAAAGGCCGAAGCCGAAGCCAAAGCCGCCAATGAAGAAGCCGCACGCAAAGCACTTGAAAAAGGCAAAAAACCACCGAAAGAGAAAAAGGCCAAGTTGCCAAAACCAAAACGGGTTGGCCTGCCGCGCGGAAAAACACTGGAAAACATCACGCTAGACGAAGCGCTGGAGCTGTTGTCCTTGCCGCGCGAAGTGGGCGTTCACCCTGAAACCGGCAAAACGATTATTGCCAATCTGGGCAAGTTTGGCCCCTATCTGCAACATGACGGGCTGTTTGTATCCATCCCCAAAGATGAAGATTTGATGACCATCGGCATGAACCGCGCCGTTGATTTGATTGCCGAAAAAATGGAAAAGAACAAACCGCTGCGCGTGATTGGCGAGCACCCAGAAGACGGTGAGCCGATTACCGTGCAATCGGGACGTTGGGGCCCCTTCCTGAAACACAGCAAAGCCAATGCTCCCTTGGGCAAAAAAGACGATTACGAGTCCATGACACTGGAACAGGCCGTTAAGATTATCGCCGAAAAGGGCAAAACATCGGCGCGTGGCGGCAAGAAAAAAGCGGCACCAAAAAAGAAAGCTCCCGCCAAAAAGAAAACCACGGCAAAAAAGAAAAAATAGACATAAAAAAGCGGGGCATATCCCCGCTTTTTTATTATCCGATTTTATATTTCCGCTTATTCAATTCTTCCCGGAATTTATCGGGTGACATCCCTGCCGTAGTTGCCAGTATATCCAGAGTATGATTCATAAATTCCTCACGGATGGCTTCGGGAGCACTGCGAACACAGGTAACAATCAAGCCAGCATCCTGTGAAAATGAGGCTGTAGCCACCCTATTTTTTGCCAGATTCTTAAGAGCCTCCGGCACGACATTGTCCTCGCCGTTAAGTTTTTCGTCTGCTTGCGTGGCTAATGTAGCCGAAGCATACAAGGCCTCGGCAATCGGCATCAGCTCCAACATGGTTTTGGTCAACTCTACCGATATATCAAAAGAATAAAAATCATCTTGCCTAATCATGTCTTTAAATTCTTTTGATATTTTTTCCATCATCTTCAAACGCTTTGGCCGTTCCCGCTTCGAAGTCTGATTATAATGATAAATCTCCAAGGCCAATGAGGCAATCCGATCACGTGTCGTTTCCTGTGTCATAATGCGATACTTCCTATTGCGTGTTTTTTATAATCTTAAAGTTTTATTTTTACGTCCACCCGAACGTTTCCCTGATTTTTGCCGATTGCCGTTGGCAGCTTGACTAACCAAAAAATGTTTGAAATCCATCTGGGTATCATTATCCATTCTATGAATCATTTCATGAATTTGCTGTTTATTATGAGTGGCTTCATAAATGGTTTGAAACGCATAAAACTTGGTTGCCGTCGCCCATTCATTACCATCACTTCTGCTTTCAACCCGTCGCGCCTTCTCGGCCAGAACAACAGCCAACTCACGGCGTTCTTTTGGCTGAAACAATGATAACGGCTCAATTACACCGCATAATCCAGCATCAGTTCCGACAGCCTTCGTTCGGGTGATAACATTCTTGGTCTGGTCATAAAGTTCCCATATCTTAGAGCCTTTGTACCAGCCATAGTCACCGTCCGGGTACAACGCTTTCAATCGCCTCACCTCATTTGTCAAGTCGGTGAAGTAATCTTTTTCTTTTAATTCTTCTTGTTGTTCTTCTTTAAATAGGACTTCTTCGTGTAACATCGTTTAACTATTTATTTCCCCTGTTAATTTTGCCTTACGGCTGCGGTTCAGGCGGCTTGTTGCCGCGGTTGTTTTTATTCTGCTCCAATTTTAAATCCCAGAATTTTTCAAAATCCGCCTGTACTTCCGGACGCATCATATCGACCGTGGAGACAAGCTGTTCCTGAGTCTGCAGACTATCATAGATTGTTATAAAGGCATAGAGTTTTGCATGCACCACATCTTCGTTCCCGGAATCAACAAGTTCTTTTACACTTGCCTGATTGGCAAGGACTGCCGAAAGCTCAAGGCGCTGTTCAACTTTGAACATCGGCAAGTACTTGCTTATCAAGAATAATCCACGTGCCGTTCCAACCGCCTCGGTATCCGTAATCAGGCGCCTAAACTCGTCATGAAACTCCCATGCCTTTGGGTCGTTATCACATTCATATTCTTTGGTCTCAATGCGCTTTACTAATTTATGATGCATCATAATCAGGTTGGCAAAGCAATCATCCATCAACGGCGTTTCATTGTCCTGTGACATTGTTCTTTCCTGTCAATTCAAACCGAATTCCCGTGAAAACCCTCGACGCACGCGCCCGGTATCATCTTTCATGGTTTGAAATATCGCTTCCATCTGGAATTGCAACAGCTCTTCCCCCAGACGCTCGGCCTCAAACATGGTCTTAATTTCCGGGACATTATCACGATACAACATACATTCCGGGGTAACCAGCATCCTGAATGCTGCCATTTTGGAAACCATGGCGGCATCATCTTTTGCATCAACCGTCAAAAATGCATCCGCCTGCACAGCCCAGCGAGCCGCAAGAATTGCCCTATTCCGACCATCAAACATCGTCAGTGACTCTTCTATATAGTCGAGATAATCATTATCGCGAACAGCATCGGTGTGGCGGATCAGTCCATCCACCTGTTCCAATAACTCTTCACCTTTTGCTTTTTTGGCGGCCTCGGATGCTTTATCTTTGACAAGCAAGCGGAACTCCTCAAGCAACAGAGCAATGTCTAATTTGTAATCTTCTTTGCTTTTTCCGGCCATGCTTCGCTTTCCTAACGCACTATACGGTAAGGGAACGTACCACAGACACAGACATTATGTCAATGGAAAAACCATTAAAATTCACGCCCTTTCGAGACCGCCAAAAGCGCATCAAAGTCATCTTCTGGAACGGATTTGTTCGGGCGGCGATGACCACATTTTACACATTCATGCAAAATGATATAGCCGTCCCCCTTCACGGTCAGCTCAAGCGGTTTCATCAAACCGCCGCATGTTGCCGCCCTATCCCCGGGATTGATGTCGACATGCTTGCTCCACAGGCAATGCGGGCAATGGTTGGTGTAACCGTTGCCTTTAACCTGCGTGCCGCAATGTTCACAGGTAAAATCTTCGATAGTACGGGTAAATTTTCTGGTCATGATTAAGGTATAAAATAAATCGCTTGTTTTGCAAACCGATTTTGTGCCATGGTTTCATTATGGATAACAAAAGCCAATGGAAAGAAACCGCCATGTCGTTGATAGTCGATTATCAACGCACGAAGGTTGCTTTGATTAAAAAGAAAAAGGCACCGCCAAAACTGCCGGAGATGCTCAATAAATGGAATGCCATTGGCGGTAAGTTCGACCCCCAAAAAGATAAAAGCCATCGCGATACGGCTTTGCGTGAATTTAATGAGGAAACCGGTGTTATATTGAATCCCGATGGAATATTCCAATTCGGCGACATCTATATGCCCAACAAATACATGCATTGCTCCTTATGGACGGGTCTGGTTGATGGTAACACACAGTTAAAACAAATGACTATCGAGCCGGTGGCATGGCACTCTCTGGACAACCTGCCTAATAACATGGTCTTTGATGTGGCCGAGTTCATTGCCGATGCACTTGATGCGCTTGATAAAAAACAGCAACACCAAACCATAGCCGTCAAACAGTATCTTCAGCTGTAAAAATAACTTTGTAAATTCAGAGCGTTTGTGTCATAGTGCGGGCACAATGAAAAAGAAAAATAATGAAGAATCACACAACGTGACCGATACCCCTGACAATTTGCCTTCTGTAAACGACATTCTTTTCTACGTGGAAAAGCTGTCCCGTCCCGTGGGCAAAAACGACATTGCCCGCCATTTCAAGGTAAAGGGCAATGACCGTATCGGTTTGAAACAACGTTTAAAAGAAATGACAGAGCGCGGACAGTTGGGTGCCGGCAAAGGCCGCACCGTATACATTCCCGCATCCCTGCCGCCCATCGGCTTTATCATTATCGAGGATATTGACAGCAATGGCGAACTGACGGCGCGTCCAGAAAAATGGCCACTCAAAGACGGCGACAAAGGTGAAAGACCAACCATCTTTGTCATGCCGGATAAAAAAGGACGGGTTACACCCGAACGCGGCGACCGTATTTTGGCCAAACTGAAGAAAATCAATTCGGGCGAATACGAAGCGCGCCCCATCAAAAAGATGGAAAAAATCGGTAAGGACAAGGACGATTTTCTGGCCTTTGTTTCCATTCACAAGGATGAATTTAGACTGTACCCGACCGACAAGCGTATTCGCCAGACCTATCGCGTGATTGCAAAGAACGCGGTTGCCGGTGTCAAAAGCGGCGACTTGGTTATGGCCAGACCGTTATCGGGTATACAAGCCGAAATTGTCGAGATTGTCGGCCATCAGAACGACCCGAATATCATCAGTCTGATTTCCATTCATGCCTTGGGCATCCCGACCAAGTTCTCGCATGAAACAATTGAAGAAACCAAAGACATGAGCGTGCCGGAGTTGGGCAAGCGCGAAGATTTGCGTAGCGTTGCCTTGGTCACTATTGACGGCGCAGACAGTCGTGATTTCGATGATGCCGTGTTTGCCGAAGAGGATACTGACCCGAATAACGAAGGCGGCTGGCATCTGATTGTCGGGATTGCCGATGTCTCCTATTACGTGCGTCCGAACAGTGCGCTGGATGACGATGCGTACGAACGCGGCAACTCCTGTTACTTCCCTGACCGCGTTGTCCCCATGTTGCCAGAGAAGCTGTCGAACGATTTATGTTCGCTGGTTCCGCATCAGCCGCGCGCCTGTATGGCCTGTCACATGTGGATTGACCATAACGGTAACCTTATTCGTAAAAAAATTACCCGCGCCCTGATGCAGTCCCATGCGCGCCTGACTTATAATCAGGTGGAACATGCCCTGTTCCATGGTGAGCCGGATGAAACGACCGCTCCCCTGCTCGACCCGACACTCAAAAACTTGAAACGTGCCTTTAAGATCCTGCTACGCGCCCGTGAAAAACGCGGCACGTTGGATTTGCACATCCCCGAGCGGCAAGTCACAATTGAAGACGGCAAGATTACCGCCATCCGCCCGCGCGAGGATTTACAATCCCACAAGCTTATCGAAGAATTTATGGTACTGGCCAATGTGGCCGTAGCCGAAGCGTTGGAAGAAAAGAAAGCCCCCTGTATCTACCGTATCCACCCCGAGCCCGATGCGGCACGTCTGGCGAGCACACGCTCCTTCCTGAAAGAAATGGGCTTTACGCTGGAAGGCGGCAGTAATACCCAGCCGGCACATTTGAACCGTCTTTTGACACAGACGGCCGGCTCGCCGCAGGCTCCGCTGATTAACGAGATGGTACTACGCAGTCAATCTCAAGCCTTGTACAGCCCCGACAATGTAGGACATTTCGGATTGGCGCTGGATAAGTATGCCCATTTCACCTCCCCCATTCGTCGCTATGCCGACTTGGTGGTACATCGTTCACTGGTTAAAGCATTCGGACTGGGCGAAGGCGGTTTAAGTGATGATGAAGCCCAAAAGCTGGACGTAACAGCCGATCATATCTCTAACACCGAACGCCGCGCTGTCATGGCAGAGCGCGAATCCCTGTCACGTTATGTCTCCGCTTTCCTAAGCGACCGTTTGGGCGCCACCTTCCCCGGCATGATTACCGGTGTCAACAGCCACGGCGTATTTGTCCGTCTGGATGAAACGGGCGCGGAAGGGTTTGTTCCCATTCGCACATTGCCGAATGATTATTACGTTCATGATGAGGCGCGTCATGCCCTTGTCGGTAAGGATACCCGACGAATTTACCGTCTATCCGCACCACTTACCGTACGGCTTATCGAAGCCAGCGGCCAGACAGGCAGCCTGATTCTGGAGGTTGTCGGTGATTTTGGTGCCGATATTCTCGAATCACACCAAATCAGGGGTATAAGCCGCGGCCATGGACGTAGCCATAAAGGGGGTGAACGCAAAAGCAGCAACACACCACAGCGAGAAAAGATAACGATGAAATCCAGAAAAAAAGGCCCAAAGAACAGAAAAAACAAGGGAAAGAGAACAAAACCCTATTAAAAGAGCGAAAAGGTGGAATAATTTTCTTGACAGTTTGGAAAAAATCCTTATGTTCAGGCCACTGTAAACCAAAATTTTTAAAAGTTTTAAGGCAAAGACCATGGCAAAAAAAGCAACACAACTTGTTCGTTTGAACAGCACAGGCACAAACGCAAAGGGTAATCCGACCGGTTACGATTACATCAAAGAACGTAATCCCCGCAAATTGCCGGAAAAATTGCGCATGCGTAAATTCGACCCTCGTGCAATCCACCCGGAAACCGGAAACCCGGGTTGCCACGTA
>QKJH01000190.1 GCA_003250865.1 Alphaproteobacteria bacterium
CTGGATGGACACTGCCTAAATCCTTTTGCTTCCGATTGCGGCTCTCTACCGAGTTTATGCTAATACTGTACTCCAAAGATTAGAAGGAGTGCACAATTGCGTGACTATTGGTGTTGAACTGTCGGATGGACGACATAGATAAGAAATGCAGCCATCTAATTTCTACACATACAGTCGAATAATGAATAATCATCTTCCGCTTTTCGCACTGTTGGATTACCCCTTTGAAGCCCAAACCTTTTTGGAAGTAGCATTTCACCTAAACTTGATAGAGAACCGCGTATCGAAACACCCCATTATTAAGCCTCGTTTAGATAGCCAAATCGACCAGTTCTGGACTGATTACCTGTAATATGCTATGTCAGCATATTTCTTTCCCTTATAGGCTTTAATTAGAGCAAAGGGTATGCCAGTATCCAGCATCCCAACATTACAGGCACTTAGACGCATATGGCGGGATGTTGGGATAAAATAGCGCTTCAAAATGAAGCAATCGATCGTGGCTTTTTCTTATATACGTCTGTAATATTTAATTTTTTTGCAATTGCATCATAACGGTGCAATGAGCACTTTGATTGAGCATGGTTTTTGCTGAATGTGGTCCGCATAAACCATCCCCAATTCATGAGGTTTAACATGCCCAGCGTAATTATCAGCAGAAACTCCCAGTTTGTAAGGGTTTCTCCCCTTTTAACGAAAACACAGATCGGGCGCAGTCTTGCCAACGATATTGTATTGGACGGCACCGGCATTTCTCGCATCCACGCTCACATTGAGAATCAACAAGACAGTTATTACCTGATCGACGAACACAGCACGAACGGCACATTTGTCGATAGTCAACGGGTTCAGCATCACCAGTTGAACAATGGAACCTCCTTTCGTATTCAGGAATACCTGCTGACATTTGTGGAAGATTTTCAAACGTCTGTTGGAGAACCACCCGATGGTTTGGGCACCGCTACACTTATTGAGCAATCTCCCACAGAAACACTCGAGCCAGTCTGGTCCTTCCAGCAGACAAACCGCGTAACAAGCCTTCAGCAAAAGGTTTCTCGCCTTTTAAGAATGATCAACGACTTGAGCGCCAACTCGAATAATGACTCGGTCGCGGCGCTTGTTCTGGACGCATTTTTTGATATCACAGGTGCCAAACGCTGCACCATGGCTTTGAAGCAAAAAAACGCTGAACCGGTTCTGGCACACACTCGCGGCTTCAACGGACAGGACCAGCAGCTTAGTAAAAGCAAGCGCGTTATCCAAAAAGTGCTCACGGATGGAACCATTGTATTTCGAAGTCATTTCCACAAGACCGAGCATACAGACGGTGACCCGGATCTGGAAATTAATTCTGTGCTATGCATACCTTTGAGCTCCGGTTCAACGGTCATCGGCTGCATCTATCTGGATCATCCTGATGCCCCGGATGCTTTTTCGAAAATCGATCGTGATTTGCTGACGGCCGCTACCGATCAGATTTCAAACGTCTTTCTAACCGATGATAAACGGCATTTCAGGAAACTATCCTATAAGGATGAACAGTTGGTCGGAGATTTAAAAAAACAAGGCATCATAGCCTGCAGCCCCAAAACCATTAAAATTTTTAGGGATTGCCAGGCCATTGCTCAATACAATGTTTCCGTATTGGTTTTTGGAGAAACCGGAACTGGCAAAGAGGTCCTCGCCCGCTTTATTCACGATCAAAGCGGTCGAAAGGGCAAATTTATCGCCCGCAACTGTACCGCCATCCCTTCACCAATGTTCGAAAGTGAACTATTCGGTCATGAAAAAGGTGCTTTTACAGGCGCCGTGGAGCAAAAGCCGGGAATACTTGAATTAGCCCATAAAGGGACACTTTTTCTGGATGAAATCGGCGACATGCCATTCGAACTGCAGGCCAAGCTGTTACGCGCCTTGCAGGATAAAGAAGTGTGGCGGGTAGGCGGCCGGGTACCGATTCAAACGGATGTACGTATCATCGCCGCTACCCACAAGGATATAAAAACCAGGCGCAAGGAGATGTGTTTCAGGGATGATCTCTACTATCGCCTGGCCAATGTTGAAATTACTGCCCCAAGCCTCAGAGAACGACCGGAAGACATTGAGCCCCTTTCCGAGAGGATTTTGGAAGAATTCAGCAGTGTGTACGCGGACAAGAAAAAACCCCTCAGCCTTTCACCCAAAGCATTGCGGCTACTGGAAGCATATGATTGGCCCGGGAATATTCGGGAACTGCACAATACGTTGATCCAGAGCAATTTCAAATGCGATGGCGCCACCATCGAGCCGCGCCACCTGAAAGGGCTGATCGATGTATTTGCAGCGTCAAGCGAACACGGAAGTAATTCTTTGCCTTCTCTATTTGAAGTTGAAAGAGACCATATTATTAAAGTACTTGAACACACAAACTGGAATAAATCGGCGGCTGCCAAAGTATTGTCAATCGACCGCAACCGTCTCACCAGGAGATTAAAAGCACTTGGGATCCAGACATCGTAGTTGAAGTATTCGTATCGGAAAAGAATATCCGTAAACATTCCGTTCTTGGTCTATTTATCGTAGACTTTTGCCGCCATTGAAAGAACTTCTTCCGGAATACGGATACCATATTTGCGTGCGGTCCACTCATTAATCACAAGCGCCCCCTTGACACTGGTGCTGTAAGGGATATCAGACGGCTTGGTGCCATTGAGGATTTTAACGGCAATTTCCGCCGCGCTCAAACCGATATCTTTAGCAGACGCATCGATGGCCAGCAACGCACCTGCCTTGACGTCTTTTTCTGACGCCGCGATAACCGGCACTTTGGCATTATTGACGGTCCAGCGGACCAAATCCTCCGACTTCATGGGGCCGTTGCGGTCTATGAGGTCGGTATCGGCCAGGTAGATCATTCCAGATTTGCATTCCTTGACTTTTTTTGCCCATTGCGAAAAATTATCTACGAGATAAATTTCTTCTAAGGTAACACCGGAAAGCCATTTCAGTTCGGAATTGTTGCTATTAAGATATTCTTTAGCACCCTGCATGGCCTCGTTATCTTTGCCGAGAACAGAAACTGTATCT
>QKJH01000050.1 GCA_003250865.1 Alphaproteobacteria bacterium
GCTCGGGGCGGGCGTTCCAGATATTTTGCGGTTTACCTGAATCCTTTTCGGTTTTTTTGTTGTTTGACCACGGATTATCGGGGGTGTTTTTATCGGACATCAGAGAATTCTCTTCACAAAGGTTGGTATAATTCAAAATTAAGAAGTATAGACTATAAACTATGCTATCTTGGATGGGGTTTCAAACCCTTTCGACATTTTATGTAGGATTTTAAACATGTTTTTTAAGCCCTCCGAAGATAAAATTCTTGCCGATGTTCGTCATTTTATGGATGAGTCGTATCCGGATTGTGCAGATGTTGTTGATTTTTCCGTCCATAAGCGTGTCGTTTCAATAGTGCTTATTGCCAAAAATGGTTTGACCAAAGATAAGGCATCGGAACTACACGATGCCCTTCATGATTTAATTGTTTCTTCAGCCGGCGTTCGTCAAGCCAACGTTGTATTAACAGCGGAAAAAGAGCGTTCTTCTCCGGCGGAGCATACGGCTATTCATCTTCCAAAAAACAATAGAAAAGTTACACAAGACGGGCCGTTGGCGCCGCATGTACGCCACATTATTGCCGTGGCATCGGGTAAAGGTGGAGTTGGAAAGTCTACAATTGCCAACAATCTGGCTATTGCTCTACAACAATCAGGTTTATTGGTGGGTATTCTGGATGCAGACGTCTATGGCCCTTCTCAGGCACATATGATGGGTGTTACAAATAAAAAGCCCGAAACAATCGAGCGCAATGGTCAAACAATGCTGGTACCGGTGGAAAGCCACGGCATTAAAATCATGTCGATGGCTTTTATGGTTGAGCAGGACAAGGCTCTAATCTGGCGGGGACCCATGGTACAATCCGCGGTCACTCAGATGCTGCGGGATGTTGACTGGGGTGAATTGGATGTTTTAATTGTTGATATGCCTCCCGGGACAGGTGATGCAGCTTTAACATTGGCGCAAAAAGTGCCGCTTTCGGGGGCTGTAGTTGTTTCTACGCCCCAAGATATTGCCCTTTTGGATGCTGTACGCGGCGTTGAAATGTTTCGTAAGGTCAATGTACCTATTTTGGGGCTTATTG
Source organism: Alphaproteobacteria bacterium (assembly GCA_003250865.1). Taxonomy (GTDB): domain Bacteria; phylum Pseudomonadota; class Alphaproteobacteria; order Micavibrionales; family SZUA-601; genus SZUA-601. The sequence goes on from QKJH01000050.1 coordinate 1,068, forward strand.
AGAATATGAGCATTTTCTGCTGTCCCAATTGTGGACACCAGGTAGACTTCTTTAATCAAGGAGGTGTACAAAAGAAAGCCATAACGTTGAATGTGCCTTTTCTGGGAGCGTTGCCATTGGAGGCCAGTGTATGTGAGGCCAGCGAGGCGGGCAAGCCTGTGATTTTATATCATCCTAAATCTGATCATGCTGACACATTTCGTGATATGGCAGCAAATTTATGGGCAAATCTGGAAAAATCAGGATGATGGTAATCGGAAGGTTAAAAAATAGATAATAGAAAGCTCGCTTTTTGGCTAAAAATATGATATATTTATGAAAAAGGGTGTTGTTATTATATAGAGGGATATCAAATGGTATTAGCCGTAGCGCATAAGACAAAGAAAACGCAGTTTGCTGATGAACGCCGCAAGTTAATGGGCACAACAGCCATGTATCAGGGTGAGTCTTTGATTCAGGAGGGAGCGCTTTTAACATCTCATGTTAATGACAACCGTTACGGCGTTGTGGCCAAAGCAACAAATAGTTTTGAAAAACGCATCATGAATCGTCAAGAAGAGGCCAATGACTATGCTAATGCGTTGGTCGTAAGTGAAGAAGAGCGGGATTTGGATGCGGATAGTGCCAGTGCTTCACGTAATCACTTTCTTTCCGCTATTGAAGAAATCCGTGACAATAAAGATTTGGACAGCCCCGAAGCGATAAAGCTGTTCTTAAATGAAGTGCGCGTTCGCAACGCCGCCGAAGTGTTGTTGGCGGGTAAAGCCTTTGGTTATGCCTTGGACTCTATTGACTATGTTATGGATTTCCTTGCCGAGGTAGGTAAGGGCGATATTCAAAAAGGAATTGAAGAATTGCAAAGCGGCAAGGTCGGTGAAGAGCGGCTTGAAGACCGCGCCTCGGTTGTTTCAGAAAAGGTAACGCTTGGTCGTCAGCAAGCAGATGAGTTGGCTAAATCCATTAATCGTAGCAATATTCGAAATTTACCGGCAGCTCAGGCAAAACAGGAATACGAACGTATGATGAGTGACCGATTAATACAGCCTGACCATGTTAACAGGGTTGTTGATCAACTGGATAAGGAAGTTGTAGAAAAGGCAATTGAACAGCGTGATAAAAATGACGCACAGATGAACACCTTTATATACGACAAAGATAGTAAGTCCTTTACTAAAGATGCCTTTATTGCTGTTGCTGCCGGTGAAATGCTTAATCCGACGGACAAAAGCAAGGATAAGGACAAAGAAGAACGGGCTAAAGAAATGCAGAGAAATGCTGCTTATGACGCTGAGAGGGAAACAGATGGTTCACCAAGCCTTATTGCTATGACGTTTGACAATAAAACGGGTGGCCTTGTTCCCACGCCCGGCAAACCAAAACGCACATAACTATAACGGCGTGAAACTTTCATGAAAAATAACAAGAAAACTGTCCGATAACTATCGTTATCGGGAGTAGGGATGCTGACTATAAAGCGTCTCTATCAACCTTAGGCAACAATTCCGTTGTCGTCAGCCTTTGGAGCCTCGCTGTCTTTTCCTGCTGTTTCTACTGCAGGAGTAGGTGCATTGGTCGTTCTAACTTCGGCACCAGTATCTTTCGATCCGGTTTCAGGTAAAGCTCCCTCAATATCCTTTGCAAGGGGAGCGGGGTTAATCGTGTTGGTTTCACCGCTGCGATAAGCCTCAAGCTCCTTCTCAGAAGGGTATTGACGGGTTACTTCACCGTCTGCTTCACGGAAAATAATGATTGCTTGCTGTGATTCCGGGTCAATGCGTACGACAGGCGAAAAGTAGCGAACGCCGCCATCTTCCCTAACAGGCGGGTCGCTTTGAAACGATTGTTTCGACGCTTCGATTTTGCTTACGTCATTCTTACCGACCACCGGGGGTAACGGTAATATGTCTGACGATCCCGTTATAAACATAGCTATACCTATTAATTCTTAATATACGTATTGTGATTTTCTATTCACTCTATAATG
>QKJH01000079.1 GCA_003250865.1 Alphaproteobacteria bacterium
AGCGATTATCACGCGACGTGCCATCGGGTTGTGGATTGAACACCGGCGCGGTGTTGTCGGGGCCAAATTACATGCCCGTCTTGCCTTGATTTTTGCTTTGCTGGCTGCTTTACCCAGTGCTCTGATGATTTTGTTTGCCACGTTCTTTTTCCACTTTGGTATTCAAACGTGGTTTTCCGAGCGCATCAGTACGGCTGTTCTTGAATCTCAGGTCGTGGCCGAGGCTTATCTGAAAGAACATAAACAGGTTATCCGTGCCGATGTTCTGGCCATGGCACAGGATATGAACCGCGGGGCGGGCAGACTGATTGAAAATCCAAAGCTGTTTCAGGAATTCATTAAGACACAAGCCTCTTTGCGTAATTTCTCCGAAGTTCTGGTATTGCATTCGGACGGTAGTGTCATTGCTCGCGCAGGATTGACCTTTACGCTGGAGATGGAGAACCCGATTACCGAACCGATGCTGAAAAAAGCACGGCAAGGCGATGTCGTATTGATGACGGGGGATTTGGAAAACAAGGTGCAGGCCTTTATTCAACTGGACAATTATTTTGATACCTATGTTCTGGTGGGGCGTGTGATTGAACCGGTCGTTTTGGAACACATGAAACGCACCGACAAAGCCGTCAAGGAATATGCGGCATTTGAATTGAAAAAATCGCAAATACAGATAACCATTACGGCGCTGTTTGTGGTGGTCTCACTGCTTCTTTTGGTGGCGGCCGTTTGGTTGGGGCTGTCTTTTGCCCATAATCTGATCCAGCCGATTACCAAGCTGATTAATGCGGCGGAAAAAGTACGGGCAGGGGATTTGTCGGCAAAGGTTATTCTGGACAAGGAACGTTCCAATGACGATGAAATCGCCATGTTGGCCAAGGCTTTTAACCGGATGACCAAGCGCTTGTCGGATCAGCACGCTGCGCTGGATGAGCGCCGCCGTTTTTCCGAAGCGGTATTGTCGGGGGTTTCCGCCGGTGTGCTGGGACTGGATGCCGAAGGTATTATCAATGCGGTCAACAGCTCGGCAGAAAAACTGCTCAACCTGACACAGGATGAACTTATCGGTAAATCGCTGGGTGACATTATGCCTCAGATGGAGGCGCTACGCCGTATGGTACGTCGCCGTCCGAAAGTCATGCTGGAGAACGAACTGGTTATCGAGCAGGAAGGCGAAAAGCCGCGTACCTTTGTCGTGCGGGTTGCCGGTGAAGTTGACGGCAATGATGTCCAAGGGTTTGTGGTCACGTTTGATGATATTTCACCGTTATTGGCAGCGCAGAAAAATGCGGCATGGTCGGATGTTGCCCGTCGTATTGCGCACGAGATAAAAAACCCTCTTACACCAATACAGCTGGCAGCAGAACGTCTAAAACGTAAATATTCTAAAGTGATAGAAAATGATATTGATGTATTTGATGAATGTGTTGATACGATAATCCGTCAGGTGGACGACTTGCGCCGCATGGTGAACGAGTTCTCGAATTTTGCACGCATGCCTACCGCCAAGCTGAAACGTGAAAACATCGTTCGCTTGGCACAGGAGAGCATGCAATTATTCAAACATGCGAACCCGACCATCGATTTTACCTTCTCTTCTGACACGGATGTGCTGTGGCTGATGGCTGACAGGGCGCAACTGTCCCAATGTTTTATCAATATCATCAAAAATGCGGTTGAATCCATCGAAGAGCGCGGGCAAGCCAAGGCCGACAAGGGCAAAATCGATATGATGATTGCCATTGATAAAGAGCAGGAACATATTTTGGTTAGCGTCACCGACAATGGTAAAGGGCTACCGGATGAAAACAGGCATCAATTAACCGAACCTTATGTTACAACGCGTGAAAAAGGTACCGGACTGGGACTGGCGATTGTTCGTAAAATCATGGATGATCATGGCGGTCAGGTAAGACTTTCCAACCGTGAAGGCGATAAAAATAATAAGGGGGCTGTTGTTACGTTGGGATTTGCGTATAATAGGGCTATCCAAAAAGAACCGAAGCTGCCCAAAACAAAACCGACCGGCAGCAAAAAATCTTAAGCAGAGCGATACGAAAAGAACATGGCAAAAGAGATTTTGATTATTGATGATGAAACGGATATCCGTAATCTGGTCGGCGGTTTGCTGACGGATGAGGGGTATGTCGCACGTCAGGCTCATGATTCCGATTCCGCATTTGAAGAGATTGATAAACGCCTGCCTTCGTTGATATTGCTGGATATTTGGCTGGAAAATTCCCGCATGGACGGGTTGGAGATTTTAAAGCGGGTACGCACCAACTATCCGCAAACGCCCGTTATCATGATGAGCGGCCACGGCAATATTGAAACGGCTGTTTCCTCCATTCGTATGGGGGCTTATGATTTTATCGAAAAGCCGTTTAAAACCGACCGCCTGTTATTGATGATTGAGCGGGCATTGGAAAAAGCGGCTTTGACGCGTGAGAATACCGAACTGCGGGTAAAGGCAGGCTCTTTCAGTGTTCTCGAAGGCGATTCAAATGCCATTCAAACGGTACGTGATGCCATTGAAAAAGCTGCACCAACCGGCAGTCGTGTTCTGTTCTCCGGCCCTCCCGGTTGCGGTAAGGAAGTGGCTGCCCGTTTGCTCCACAGCCAGTCGAAACGTGCAGGGCAGCCGTTTGTCGTTTTGAACTGTGCGACAATGCGAGCCGATGATTTGGAAATAGCCCTGTTCGGTAAAGAAGATGATCAGAACAATATCCGTAAAACCGGCCTGTTGGAAAAGGCGCATGGTGGAACATTGTTTCTGGACGAAGTGGCCGATTTGCCGCCGGAAACGCAAGCCAAAATCGTGCGCATTCTGCAAGACCAGCGGTTCGAGCGGGTTGGTGGTTCCAAACAGGTGGAAGTCGATGTCCGTTTTGTTGCCTCGTCCAATCATGATTTGCTGGAGCTGATGCAGGCGGGAAAATTCCGTGAAGATTTGTATTACCGCCTTAGCGTTGTGCCTATCCGTATTCCGCCTTTGTGTGAACGTCCTGAGGATATTCCCGTCATTGCCAAAAGCCTGATGACATACACGGCTT
>QKJH01000157.1 GCA_003250865.1 Alphaproteobacteria bacterium
GCAGATAATAGTGCATTGAAAAGGATTCTTACGGACACTCTTCGCGAAAAAGGAGAGATGCCGATAGATGAATTTATGACACTGGCACTTAATCACCCGGAACACGGTTATTACTCCCAGAAAATGCCCATTGGCCGCAAAGGTGATTTTATTACATCACCGGAAATAAGCCAGTTGTTCGGTGAAATCATCTGTGCCTGGTGCATTCATGTATGGACAGAAATGGGGCGCCCGAAGGCCTTTCGTCTAATTGAACTGGGCCCCGGTAAAGGTACTTTGATGGCTGACATTATGCGCTCAGCCAAAATCATGCCCGATTTTCAAAATAATGCAAAAATTTGTTTGGTAGAAAGCAATTCGTCACTGAAAGAAATTCAGCAACAGGCATTAAGTGAATTCTTAACTCGCGTTGAATGGAAGTCTTCAATTAACGATATTCCGGAAGATATACCGTTCATCCTGATTGCCAACGAGTTTCTGGATGCCATGCCTATTAAACAGTTCGTTCTTGACAATGAAATGTGGCATGAACGCGTCGTCGTTCTGGACAAGCACAATACCCTTAAATTCGGAAAGTCAGAAAAACCGGTCAGCGACACAACCATCCCTTTTCCTAATATAAAAGACTTGCGTAAAAGCGCGATATTTGAATACAGCCCCGTCATTGCGCAAATCAGTGAGACACTGGCATCAAAGGTAAAAAAATGCGGCGGTTATGCCCTGTTTATTGATTACGGTTACGGCTGTGAGCGCCCGCCGTGCAAAGACACCCTGCAATCGGTATACAAACATCGTCCTTCTCCCGTTCTTAACAATGTTGGCGAGCAGGATATAACCGCCCATGTTGATTTCAATACGGTTCGTGCTGCCGGGGAAAAAGTCGGCTGTAATATGACGGCGCTGTGCACCCAAGCCACGGTTTTAATTGCTTTGGGTATCGAAATCCGTTCGGCCATACTTTCTAAAAACGCCAGCAGTGATCGTCAACGTCTGACCATTCGCGCCGGTCTACAGCGGCTGATAAAAAAAGACCAGATGGGTAGCCTGTTTAAGGCCATGGCTTTCTACCCCAACGATGCAATGGAACCTGAAGGGTTTGTGTGTGATGACGATAACACCTGTGAAATCTAAAACACTATCCGTGTTTCCCGACACGCTGTCCTATGGCTTTTTTACCCGTAACGGCGGGGTCGGCAACGGGTTATACCAATCCCTTAACGTCTCACTCGCTTCAAACGATGACCGTGACACCGTGACCGAGAACCGGGTACGCTGCGCCCTTCATCTGGGTGTCAACCCTGAAAAACTGGTTACGCTTGCCCAGTGCCATTCCGATTGCGTTATTCCGATTACGGACGAAAAAAATCTGCCGCACAACCTCCCTGCCGATGCTCTGGTTACCAACCTTTCCGGTATTGCCATTGGCGTACAAACCGCCGACTGTGCCCCTATCCTGTTTTATGCGCCACAATCCAATATCATTGCCGCTACGCACGCCGGCTGGCAAGGAGCATTCAAAGACATTCATATCCGTACCGTAGAAACAATGGTGCGTCTTGGCGCTGACGTTTCTAACATCATTGCTGTTATCGGACCATGCATGCATCAGGAAAGCTTTGAGGTCGGTGATGATTTTTACCATGATTTCATCAACAAATCCTCGGATAATGAGCGTTTTTTCAATACCGATAAAGGGCGATACCATTTTGATAATGCAGGTTTTATTGCCAGCGGATTAGAACAATGCGGCATCAAATCGGTTGAAAGCCTTCCCCTTGATACCTATACCCGCAAAGACATGTTTTTCAGTTTCCGCAGAGCCACCCATAAAGGCGAACCGGATTATGGCCGTCAATTGTCGGCTATTGTTTTGAAATAACCAAAATAAAACTTTGATTTTTCAAACACTCCTTGTTATTATCCGGCATCCCGAATCGCCAATGTCTTATGGTTCGGGCTTTATGTTGGACACCCCTGGAGGTCCATCGAATTAAACTAAGGAGTTAAGAAAAATGTCTAAGCATTTAAAAATCGAAGCAACTTTGCGCGAAAATGCCGGAAGGGGTTCCGCACGTGCAGCTCGTAACCAAGGTCTTGTCCCTGCTGTTATTTACGGTAACAAACAAGAACCCCAAATGATTAATATTGATTTCCCGCAAGTCATCAAAGCGATGAAGGGCGGCCAAATGTTCACCAAATTGTGTGACGTATCGGTTGACGGCAAAAATGAACTGACGTTGGCTCGTGATATCCAATTACATCCGGTAAACGACTTGCCGATGCATATTGACTTCATGCGCGTAACAGAAAAAACCAAAATTACCGTTGATGTTCCGGTACACTTCCTGAATGAAGAAGAATGTAAAGGCCTGACCTCTGGTGGTGTTCTAAACGTTGTTCGCCACACCATCGAACTGAAATGTGCTGCCAGCAGCATTCCGGAAGCTATCGAAATCGATTTGACCGAATATGAACAAGGCGATGCCATTCATGTCAGCGCTGTTAAGCTGCCGAAAGGTGCAGAACTGACTGTTACCGATCGTGACTTCACTATTGCAACCATCGCCACACCGCGCGCTGCTGTAGAAGTTGAAGAAACCGATGAAGGTACGGAAGAAGAAACAACAGCAAGCGAAGAAACAGCAGAAGAAGGCGAAAGCGCCGAATAATTTCCTGTTTCGACTTGACAAGATATCGAAAAGGGCTGTTTTATCAAGACAGCCCTTTTTCTTTTAAATACAAACGGAGTGCCTTTTCATGTGGCTTATCGTCGGTTTGGGAAACCCCGGCAACACCTATGCCCGTAACCGCCATAATATCGGTTTTATGGCCGTGGATGTCATACGCGATTTGCACAGCTCGTTCGGGTCTGTTAAAAACAAATTCACGTCAGAACTGGTTGACGGGACCATCGCCGGTGAAAAGATTGTTTTGATGAAGCCCCTCACCTTTATGAATCTGTCGGGACAATCTGTTGGCGAAGCGGCACGGTTTTACAAGATTCCGCCGGAAAATATTGTGGTTATCCATGACGACCTCGATCTGGGACTGTTTAAAACCCGTATTAAAAAGGGCGGTGGTCATGGCGGGCACAACGGCCTGAAATCCATTGATGCCCATTTGGCCAACAAGGAATACTGGCGTATCCGCATCGGCATCAGCCACCCCGGCGATAAAGCCGCCGTTACGAACCATGTACTGGGCAATTTTGCCAAGGCCGAAGAAGACAATATTGCCAACCTTTTGGCTTGTCTTTCCGACAATATTGATTTAATGATATCCGGCAAACCGGATACATTGATGACGCGCATGAACGAAGCCGTCAAATAAACTATAGCAGGAGTTTCTTATGGGTTTTAATTGTGGGATTGTCGGATTACCGAATGTCGGTAAATCAACGCTGTTCAATGCCTTGACACAAACAGCCGCTGCACAGGCCGCCAACTTTCCCTTTTGCACGATTGAACCGAATGTCGGCCGCGTTGCCGTACCGGATGAACGCCTGACCATCATTGCCGGCATTACAAAATCGGCAAACACCATCCCTACGCAACTGGAATTTGTCGATATTGCAGGGCTGGTCAAGGGCGCATCCAAGGGTGAAGGTCTGGGAAACCAGTTCTTGGGCAATATCCGCTCGACCGATGCCATTATCCATGTTCTTCGCTGTTTCGAAAATGATGATATTACCCATGTGGACGGCTCCATTGACCCCATCCGCGATGCCGAAACGGTCGAGACCGAGTTGCTTCTTGCTGATTTGGAAAGTCTGGAAAAACGCCTCGCCAATATATCAAAACGCTCCAAAGGCGGTGATAAACAGGCCATTGCCGAACAAGCCATTTTGGAAAAGCTCAAACCGCTTTTGGAAGACGGCAAACCGGCTCGCCTTGTTGATTTGGCCAACGACACCGAAGAAAAGCTGTTCAACGGCATGCAATTTCTGACGGCCAAGCCCGTTCTATATGTCTGTAACGTATCCGAAGATGACGCGGCCACCGGCAATGCCCACACGGCAAAAGTTGCAGAAAAGGCCAAATCCGAGAACGCGTCGATGGTTGTCATTTCAGCCGCTATCGAACAGGAAATTTCCACCCTTGAAAGCGATGAAGAGAAAAAAGAATTTCTGGAATCGCTTGGCTTGGCCGAAGCCGGACTGGATAAAATCATCCGCGCCGGTTATGCACTGCTCAACCTGATTACCTATTTCACCACCGGCCCGAAAGAAACGCGGGCATGGACCATCTACAAAGGCTTTAAAGCGCCGCAAGCCGCCGGTGTCATCCATACCGATTTCGAGCGTGGCTTTATCCGTGCGGAAACGACCGGCTATGACGATTTTGTCTCGCTGGGCGGTGAACAGGCCTGTAAAGATGCCGGCAAAGTCCGTCAAGAAGGCAAGGAATATGTGGTCAAAGACGGCGATATTATGCTGTTTAAATTCAATGTGTAGCAGACCAAAAACTTCACCACATTGATTTTACATTCCCGTTTACTCTATTTTAGGTTGTTGTCGCGATAATAGTGCCATTATTGATATAATCTTGGATAAGAAAACATGGCGGATTGCACTATTCCCTCTGTTCCGTTTGCCCCCTGTCAGGGGTCTGACCATGACCATGTTTTGCCGTGCTTTCATCCTATTTTAAATCAGGTATCAGACGGTTTCTGGCATTATAATTACCAAACCGAGAGCTTTACCGCATCACAAAATTTTGTTCGCTTCACCGGGTATCAGAACGGTTCGGCTCCCACTTCTATCAAGGAGTTTGAAAGACTTATCCCCGCATCCGACCGCGAGGATTTCAAAAAAGTACTCGACAAACATCTGGAAACAAAAAAACCGGTACAGTTTTATCTGCGGCTTTATCACTATAATAAGTCCATTTGCAATGTTAAGGCTCACCTACTGACATTTTTTGACACGCAAAACGAAGAGCCCGTCCAAACGTTCTGCGTGTTTTACAATGAAACCGACACGCGTAACTATATCCGCGAGCTGGAGCAATCGGACAAACGTTTCCGCGATGTCATGAGCACCACGGGCGAATTTATCTGGGAAATTGATTCCAAAGCCCGTCTGGTATTTTACAGTAGCAAAATAAAAGATATTACCGGCTATTTGGATAGCGAGTTGGATAACACACCGGTCACGGCCTTTGCCTCTCCCTATTACAAGGCGCGCTTCACCGAATTTTTACAAAGCTGTTTTTTGCAACCCGTGGCCTTTCGCAATTACGAACTACAAATCCAAACCAAGGATGATGAAAAAAAATGGCTGTTAATCTCCGGCCTGCCATTGTTTGATCAGGAAGCACGCTTTTACGGATACCGCGGCACGGCTTTTGACATTACCGAACGCAAGAAACAGGAACACGAGCTGGCACGTTCAAAAGAACAGGCTGAAAAAGCCGTACAGGCCAAATCGCGCTTTTTGGCCACCATGAGCCACGAAATCCGCACACCAATGAACTCCGTTATCGGTATGGCGGATGTTTTAAAGGATACACCGCTCAATAAAGACCAGAAAACTTACCTTGCATCTATTGAACAATCCGGACGGCACCTTTTGACCTTAATCAATTCCATTCTGGATTATAGCAAGCTCAATGCCGGAGAGATGCGATTGGAAAATACTCCTTTTGCCTTGCGGCAGGAAATAGAGGACACCAAAGTTCTGTGCGTCCCCATGGTTCAGGGCAAAAAAATTACTATCAAGTTCACAGTTGATAAAGCCATCCCAGACCTTTTGCAGGGTGATATCGGACGCATCCGTCAGGTATTGATTAATCTGATTGGCAATGCCGTAAAATTCACTGAAAAAGGCCACATCCATATCCGTCTTAAACTTGTCACTGTCGATGAGGAACATATTATACAGGACAATGATCCGGTGATGATTCATTTCGAGGTCGAGGATACCGGCATCGGCATGAAAGAAGAAACCATACCGAACCTGTTCAAAGAATTTTATCAGGCCGACAACAGCCCCACCCGTCGGTTTGGCGGCACCGGTTTAGGATTGGCCATTTCAAAACAGTTGGTGGATTTAATGGGCGGCAGTATCCGCGTTAAATCAACCGAGGGCAAAGGTACAACCTTTTCTTTTGTTATTCCGCTCTACCCAGCAACCGGCATGCCGCAATCAACGGAACAGGACATCTTTAAGCAGCCCGTCAATGATATAGAACAATCCTTGAATATTCTGGTTGCCGAAGACAGTCCGAACAACCAGCTCCTTATTAAAATCGTTCTGAAAAAGCTCGGCCACACGGCAACGCTGGTCGGGGATGGGCAGCAAGCTGTTGATGCGATTTCCAAACAGGATTTTGATTTGGTTCTGATGGATATACACATGCCGGTTATGGACGGCGAAGCGGCTTATGAGAAAATCCGTACATTCAGCGACGTTCCTATTGTCGCATTAACGGCAGATGTTATCGAAGGAGCAGAGAACCGCTTTTTAAAACATGGCTTTGATGCCTATTTAAGAAAGCCGATTGAAATTGACAAGCTCAAACATACCATCGCCTATCTCAGCACAAAATCGGAAGAGGCTTTGGAAGCAGAGCAACCCAATATTCGTAACCCCAACAGTAATGATTTAATCGATATTCTTGACAATGACCTTGTTCAGGAATTATCCGCAAGTCTGAACGAAGATGAAATCAAAATACTGTTTCAGGGTTTTTGGATTGAGCTGGAAAAAGATGTTGAAAACATCATTTCTGCCTTTAAGAACCGTGACTGGGAAAAGCAGAAAGCCATCGCCCACAAAATGAAAGGAACGACAGCCTGCCACGCGGCCTTACGTCTTTCAAACCATTGCGAAACAATCGAAAATCTGGATACAGATACCGCTGACATGGTGATAGTGGAACAGAAATTTACAACTCTGCTTTCCCTATTGGATGAAACCCGTCAGGCCATCGATAATATTTTTAACTAGCCCCTCTGTAAAACCGTCTATTTTTAATGTATAATGTCCTTACTGATTCACCAGTGTCATTAAAGGGAGTATCCCATGACGCCTCCGGCCCTCTCCGCCATTTCGGAAAGCAGCCCGTCAAAGCGTATCGACCCCGGTTGTGGACCGAATGATTGCCCCGCCCTGGTTCTGAATGCCGACTTCAGACCGCTGAGTTATTACCCCCTTTCCCTGCTGAGCTGGCAGGATGCCGTCAAGGCCGTATTTATGGACAGGGTTAATATCATCAGCCTGTATGACCGCTCGGTGCGTTCACCGAATTTTGAGTTTCGTCTGCCTGCCGTGGTAGCCTTGAAAGAATATGTCAGGCCGAAACCGCGCCCTGCCTTTACCCGATTTAATGTTTTTTTACGCGATGATTTCAAATGCCAATATACGGGGGAAAAGCTACCCATTGCCGAGCTGACCTTTGACCATGTCATCCCCAAATGCAAAGGCGGTAAAACCACATGGAACAACATCGTCACCGCCAGCAGGGATGCCAACTCACGCAAAGGACACAAACTCCCTCAGGAGTGTAAGATGTTCCCTCTGGTCAAGCCTTACGAGCCTACGTACCACGAATTGCAAGAAAAAGGTAAAAAACTGTCCCGCCGCTTCCTCCACGAAAGTTGGCGGGATTTTCTTTATTGGGATTCCGAATTGCAAAAGTAAATACCGCATGCTATCACGGTGAAACATATATACCATTCAGAGGAAAAACCATGTCCGACAATCTGGCTGAATTACTGGCCACCATGGCACGCTTGCGCAACAAGGAAAACGGCTGTCCGTGGGATTTAAAACAGGATTTCAAATCCATCGCTCCGCACACGATTGAAGAAGCGTACGAGGTGGCCGATGCCATCGACCGCGGCAATATGGACGATTTAAAGGACGAGCTGGGTGATTTATTGTTGCAGGTCATCTTTCACGCCCAGATGGCCTCGGAAGAGAACCTGTTCAGCTTTGATGATATTGTCGTTCATCTAAAAAACAAACTTATCCGCCGCCACCCGCATATTTTCGGCGACCAGTCTGCCGCCACGGCCGAGGATGTCAAGAATGTCTGGGACAACGTCAAAAAACAGGAAAAAGCTGCCAAAACAGACAATGACGACGCACCTTCCAGCATTCTGGACGGCATTACCCCGAACCTGCCGATTATGCTCAGGACATGGAAAGCCGCCCACAAGGCCATGAAGGCCGGCTTTGATTGGGACGATGTGCGTGACATTTGCACCCATCTGAATGATGAAGTACGCGAACTGGTCGAAGAAATTGACAAAGACCCGCAGGACAACACGCTGATTAAGGGCGAATTGGGTGATGTTCTATTTACCTCACTGGCCATCTGTGCCAAATTCGACTTTAATCCCGAAGAGGTCTTACGTCTTAATCTGGCTAAATTCGAACGGCGTTTCCGGCACATGGAACAGGCCATGCGTGACAATGGTTTTGAGATAAAAAATCTGGACACGGATAGCCGTGAAGAATATTGGCAAAACGCCAAAAAAGCCGTGGGGTGATTAAAACCAGCGGCGGCTACCGCTATTGTCTGCGCCGCTATCCTCTTTTTCCGACGATAACCACAACGAAGCCCCTGCTCCGCCATTAAGTTCGGGTGCACGTGACGCTCCGCCCAACGTATCAAGTGCTGCCATATACATCATCGTATCGAGTGCCAACATACCGCCTTTGTGGAACTGGTTTGAAAAATCCTGTTCCTCGCCCGTCAATTGGGTCAGCTTTTCAAACATCGGGCGCCAGTTTGTTCCCGAGGATGATGCCAACAAAGAATTTGGGGTATAACGTGCCATACGCGGCGCGGTTTGCGCCAGAGCATTATAGGCATCCGCATCGTCTGTTGTTGTTCCGGCCACTTGCGTATCCCGTCCACCATTATCGAACTTTTTATCGAAAAAGGCATAAACATCGTCCAGTGTTCTGGCTTTGCCGTTTGTGTCGTAAAAAACATTGCGATTGGCGCGCGCGGCGGACGGAAAGAGCGAGGCCGCAATCTGATTGCCGTTTGCGCTTTTTTCATTCAAAAAGCGCGATGCCCCGCCCGCCCCCATAAAATGTGCCAAATACAAATCGGTATTGCCGATTTCACCCGACACGGAATTTTCAAGATAGTGTTTATTATCATCGGCAAATTCGGCTGCCATCAGCGCCGCAATGTCTGCGTTTTTGCGTAAATTCAGGATTTCCTGCTTCATGGCCTTGTCGGCAACGGTATAACGTCCCCGTTCATCACGGGTTATGGCATCGGCATAATTGCCCAGCCCGTATTCATCACCATGTTGTTTAATCATAGACAACCATGTGGAATCGATAAACTGGTATAGTCCCGTGGCCGAGCTGGTTTTCGAGGAGATACCGGTTTTAAAACCGCTTTCCGTGGCGGCCTTTTCCACCAGATAGGTGAAATCAACACCGGTTTTACGGGCAGCGTTTTGAATGGCATTAGCAACAGATTTTGGCACGTTATACGTGTCAAACAGCTTCTGCGCCTTGGCATCAATGCCTGAATATGCCACCATTTCCTGTATTTACCCTTTAAAAACACTGTTTTAATTTGCATTCTTCTATAGGGATATACAGCAAATACCGTGCCAGTTTAGCGGATAACAGGAATACCGGCAGCTTTAAACATGGCACTTGAATCAAACCCTTTATTCTCGTAACAACCGGCCTGATTTTTATAGTTTTCGAGCATCAAAGCGGATGGAAGGGTTCCTCCCGGCGCAATCATGTTTTCCTTGAAGTTGCGGCACAATGTTTCAGGATAGCACCCTTCTCCGTTTTTCTCGGCCTTTTCAAACGCCGTACGGATATCCGCTACCAGAGAATCGCCCCATTTATAGACGTAATAGCCGGCGGCATAATCTTCGATAAGATGCCCAAAGGTTAAAAGCATTGCCGTACTATCCGCCATCTTTTCAACAGCATCAATCGGATAGCGGTCATCGATAGCCCTCTCCAGCTCTTTGAATGATGTAATATCAGCCGGATTCATTGAATGATAGGTCATATCATATAACCCAAATTGCGTTTGACGTAGTCCCTGCCAGCGCGCATCAAATTTTTCCAGTTCCTGCAGCTTTTCTACAAGCTCAGCAGGAATGGCTTCCCCCGTTTCATGATGACGGGCATAAGTGGTCAGCACTTCGGGCTTGAACGCCCAGCATTCATTGATTTGCGACGGCATTTCAACGTAATCCCATGAAACATTGGTGCCTGAAAGCTGCGGATAAACACCGTTGCTGAGCATACCGTGCAAAGCATGTCCCATTTCATGGAACAAGGTTGTCACCTCGTCCGCAGTCAGCAATGTCGGATTACCCTGTGATGGTTTTTGCAAATTCATTTCATTGACGATAATCGGAATAGCCTGTTTGCCTTGATATAGTCCGCCCGCACGGAGATCTTCCATCCATGCGCCGGTACGTTTGTCTTCGTTGCTGAAGAAATTGGCGTAATAAAGCGCACGAATTTTTCCGGTTTCATTATCAAACACTTCATAGACATTCGAATCTTCGTGAACGGTTTCGTACTTGCCGGCCTCTGCTTTTTCAAAACGGACATTATACAGCTTTTCCGCATGGGTAAAGGCACCGCCAAGAACATTGTTCAGTTCAAAATACGGACGAACGGCTTCATCATCAAAGCCGATTTTCTCTTCCCTATATTTGGTGATGTAATACAATCTGTCCCAAACCTGAAGCTGGTCAATACCGTCTTTTTCTTTGGCAAAGGTTTTAAGCTCATCGTAAAATTCGGTCGCTGCTGCATAATAGCTGCGGGCATTGCTTTCCAGAAAAGCCAATACCTCTTTATAATCGTCCGTCATTCTCTGGCTTGTTTTCAAAACATAATCCGCATGGTTCTCATACCCCAAAAGACGGGCAGCTTCGTACTTGAACTCCAAATTCTTGCGATAGACCGCATGGTTGTCAAATTCACCTTCGGCGCATTTCTTGTTCCCCAAACGTACAACTTCTTCACGCAAACTTCTGTCTTTGGCGTACACGTAGACCGGAAGCGGCGGCGGAACCA
Source organism: Alphaproteobacteria bacterium (assembly GCA_003250865.1). Taxonomy (GTDB): domain Bacteria; phylum Pseudomonadota; class Alphaproteobacteria; order Micavibrionales; family SZUA-601; genus SZUA-601. The sequence goes on from QKJH01000157.1 coordinate 11,030, forward strand.
TCGGAATTTTATAACCGCCTTCAGGAGCGTCTTTATCGCCTTTGGCCTTTTCACGGTATTTCTCGACAACATCCGCAGGAATCCCCTCCAGACGATGTGCTTCATCTGCTGTCAGATAAAGATGCAGCTGCCGACCATGATTGACCATATTGTTACGAATAACATCATTGATTTTGGAAAATTCCACTTTGTTCTTTTTGAACGTTTCGCGTTCTTCTCCCTTCAAACCAATCCCGTTTGCGATAAACTCATCATAAAATTTTTCCAATAAGACGGTTTCTTCAGGATTGAGGTTAAGGTCGTCTTTTTTGTTGTAAAGCGTTTTAACACGGTCAAAAATGACATCATCTATAAACAGGTTGGTTTCAAAA
>QKJH01000021.1 GCA_003250865.1 Alphaproteobacteria bacterium
GGCAGTATTGCCAAATATACCGGCGAAAAAGTCGGCGAGTTGCATGGTGACATGTCTCAGCCCGAGCGTACCCGCACTCTTGAATCCTTTAAAAAGAACGATATTACCATTCTGGTATGTAGCGATGTAGCCGCCCGCGGATTGGATATCAAGGAATTGAGCCATGTTATCAATTTTGACATCCCTCAAAATGCAGAGGACTATGTTCATCGCATTGGTCGTACCGGGCGAGCCGGCAAATCAGGCATAGCCCTAACTTTGGTTGCTCCTGCAGATGAAAAATATTTTGATGCTGTCATCAAATTGGCCAAGCAAGAGGTCTCCGTCCCCGAGGGTTTCTTTTACGACCCTAAAAAAGGACCGCGCAAAAAACGCCCTGCTCCGGCACAAAAAACACCATCAAAGCCAAGCGAAAACAGGAAAACGGCAAAGCCTAATAGCAAACCGGACAAAAAAACACCGTCCCGTATTGCAAATAACCAAAATATGGATGACAATACCAAGACCAAGGGGTTTGGTGATGATGTCCCCAGCTTTTTTAAATTCTAAACTGCGCACGATTCCATGAAGCATCGCAAAACCGGCCAACATAAACTGTTTAAGGGATATACGCTTGTTTTTGTCCTGATGACTACTATTGCCCTATTGCATTACGTTGGTTATGCCCATGCCCAGTTTATCAATCCAATGGAGTTTGATGAATCCGACAGCGACATTTTTGACAATGATACGCGTGATGATTATGGCGCACAGAACAGTTATAATCTAGAGCCGCAAATTGGCACATCACTGTTCGGATCAAATCAAGGTACACCTGAAAGCAACGCCGATAACCCTTATGCCAATGATCCCAACCCTCCCTTTCTGGTAACAGCAGACGGCATGGCACAGGACAAGGAAACCGGCGTATTGGTGGCACAAGGTAATGTTGAAATCACCTATGGTATCCAGGTCGTTCATGCCGATGAAATCATTTATTATCCGCAACAGGAAATTGTTGAGGCGACGGGTAACGTGTCGCTTTTGGATGAAGACGGCAATGTCTATTTTGCTGACTCAATGCGTCTTGATGACGGTATGAAAAATGTGTTTGTCGAAGAAGTGTATGGCATTTTAAATGATGGCTCCTACTTGGCTGCGCGTCAGGGACGTCGCATTGCAGGTAATAAAACGGAAATGGATTTGGCTGTTTTTTCCCCTTGCGAAGTTTGCCGTGAAAACCCGGATAAAGAGCTGTTATGGCAGGTCAAAGCCACCAAGGTCATCCATGATGAAGTTGCTCAGGATGTTATCTATCACAATGCCCGACTGGAAATGTTCGGTGTTCCGGTATTCTATACCCCTTACCTATCCCACCCAGCCCCGAATGTTGAGCGACGCTCCGGTATTTTAAAACCGTCCTTCGGTTTTTCATCCAAGCATGGATCCTATTTGGACGGACGCTATTATCAGGTTATTTCGCCCAGCGAGGATGCTACTTTCCGTCTGGTGCAAACGGGACGGTCGGGAACTCTGGTTGGTGGGGAATGGCGTAAACGTTTTGACCGCGGCAAAATCTTTATTGATGCCAGTGTTAACCACTCTGAACGCCGCGATGCAAAAGACAATCTTTTAGAAGAAGCTGACTGGCGCGGCCATATCTTTTCAAACGGTGAGTATGATGTCACGGATAACTGGAAGCTTGGTTACGGTTTTTCGCGGGCAACTGACCCGGAATATCTGGATGATTTCTATATTTCCAGCACAAAAGACGTTCTGGTAAATTCATTTTACGCACAGCGCCTTGAAGGACGGGACATTACCGATGTCAAAACCGTCTATTTCTATGATTTACGTCCCAACAGTTCCGGTGACCAGCCGCAATTGCTGCCGTGGATACGTCATTCAATGGTTGGTGACTCCAATGAGCTGTGGGGCGGACGCACGGCGTTGGATGCCGAATTATTGTCACTGGTACGTAGCGGTGACACATCTCAATCCGTATATCATCTTTCTGCCCGTCCTTCCTGGGCACGCGAAACCGTATTTTCAACCGGACTGGCCACCCGTTTCGAAGCCAACAGTTTCTTTGACAGCTATACGGTCAATAATCCGACTGGCCCGTCTCCGGGTGATAAAGAAAACTATTCGCAAGGCACGGCCTTTGGCAATCTACACATGGTCAATCGTATGCCCTTCATTAATCCGATGAAAGGCGGTTATGCTCTGTTTGAGCCCAAACTCAGCCTGACGGTTGCGCCTAACCAAAAACATGACACCGATATTCCCAACGAAGGTTCCAAAGACGTGCAATTGGATTACGCCAATCTTTTTGACAGTAGCCGTTATCCCGGTAATAACCGTCGCGAAACCGGTACTCATGTTGCCTATGGCGTAAAAACAGGCTTTTATTCGGATAGTAATACCTATATTGCGGGCACATTGGGGCAAAGCCAACGGATTTCCGGCAATCCTGACTTTCCTGTTGGCTCGGGATTAGAGGATGATCGCTCGGATTTGGTGGGTGGCGTTGAAACCAAACTGTCTGAAAACTTCAATCTCGACTACCGCTTCCAGATGGATCAGGAAACCATGGACTATCAGAGGCAGGAACTACAGTCCCAGATTAGTTACGAAGGTATCAAGTTCTATACCTCCTATCTTTTGGCCAAGGCAGTCGAAGGCACCGATTTGGAAGATAGAAAACAACTGACGCTTAATGCAACCTTGCCAATGAACGAATATTGGGATTTCAATGCGGCAACCCTGCATAATCTTGATGGCTCTAACAAGGGCTTGCTCAAGGCGCAAATCGGCTTTACTTATCAGGATGAATGTTTTACATTCTCGTCCAAAGCGTACCGTAACTTCATCGAAAACAACTCCCGTACCAGTGAATTTACGATACTTTTTACCCTTGGGTTTAAGAAACTGGGTGAATTTTTAGCACCGCCGATTGATGATGAGCTGTTGGGTTCCATTTTCGGCGACAGCAATAACGATAATGGAAACTAGGCATTGCCTTGACAG
>QKJH01000013.1 GCA_003250865.1 Alphaproteobacteria bacterium
CATCAACCACAATGGCATTCTCAACCAATGTTTCCGCATAAGTCTCGGCCTGCCCCTGCAGCATAAAAGCCTCGCGGGTAAGCAACACATTTTGATAATTTTTAGCATAAATGAGGGAGCCAGCCAATATTGCCAACGCAAAGGCGTTAAACAGCATAATACCCCAAGTCATTGAAGAAAATAACCGATCTTTTTGAGAACGGTTTTTCATTCTGGATACTTTATCCGACTGATAAAGCATCTGTATATCGGGGATAGAGACCATCCGCCCTGCTTCCTAACTAGGCACTCTCGGTAAAGCGATAACCGATGCCGTATAATGTTTCAATAGCATCAAATGTTTCGTCAAACTTTTTAAACTTTTGGCGAAGACGTTTAACATGGGTATCTACCGTGCGGTCATCAACATACACGGTATCACTATAGGCAGCGTCCATCAATTGGTCACGACTTTTAACTACACCTGGACGTTTTGCTAGCGCCTTCAGTAGCAAAAACTCTGTAACAGTCAATTGTATATTATTACCTTTCCAGCGACAAAGATGGCGTCTGCTATCCAAATACAACTCGCCATATTCGATAATATCATCCACATCACTGTCATCATTGGCAGCATCTTCGCCACGTTTGAATTCTTCGCGGCGGATAATGGCACGGATACGGGCAATCAATAACTTTTGAGAGAAGGGCTTGGTAATGTAATCGTCTGCCCCCATACGCAATCCGAAAATCTCATCCGCTTCGTCATCCTTGGATGTTAGAAAAATGACCGGCAATTGTTGATCTTGACGAATATTCCGTAAGGTCTCGATACCGTCCATCTTAGGCATTTTAATATCAAGAACCGCCAAATCGACGGGGTTTCTTTTCAATCCATCCAAGGCTTCAACGCCGTTATTATAGGTAAAGACTTTAAAGCCCTCCGCCTCTAGGGCGATAGACACCGATGTCAAAATATTCTGATCATCATCAACGAGCGCTATTTTATGGGTCATGGCATATCCGAACATTAAAAGTTGCACTTTTTCAACGATATTTTACTGGCGATTTATTGCCTTATTCTTAACATTAGGCTATTGAATTGGATTAAAATGGCGGTAGCTCAACGCTTCGGCTAAATGATGTTTCTTCACCGCGTCCGAGCTTTCCAAATCAGCAATGGTTCGCGCCACGCGTAGCACACGATGGTAACCGCGAGCGGATAATTTGAGCATCTCGGCCGCTTTGTTCAACAGCGCCTGGCTCTCTTCATCTACTATCACGGATTTTTCCAAATCCTGTCCCTGAAGCTTGGAGTTGGTGCGTGTATCAGTACCCAGACCAAGAGCTTTCATTCGTTCTTGTTGAAATTGACGAGCGTGTAGAACGCGAGCACGCATCTGTGCGGAGCCTTCTTCGGGTCGCGGTAGAGATAAATCGGTAATGGATACCGCCGGCACTTCGACCCGAATGTCAAAACGATCCAGTAAAGGCCCCGAAATTTTTGACTGATAATCAGCCGCACATTTTGGCGCGCGAGAACAGGCCAACGAGGCATCCGACAAATGACCGCATCGGCATGGGTTCATGGCTGCAATCAACTGAAATTCCGATGGGTAGGTCACGTGGGCATTAACCCGTGCTACCAGTGTTTTTCCGGTTTCAAGCGGTTGGCGCAACGCTTCGAGAGTAGCGCGCTGGAACTCCGGCAACTCATCCAGAAACAGCACCCCGTGATGGGCAAGCGAGATTTCACCCGGTTTCGCCTTGTGCCCACCACCCACCAAGGACGGAAGCGATGCTGAATGGTGCGGATCACGAAACGGGCGGGTCATGACAATCCGTCCGCCCTCGAGCATACCCGCCAACGAATGTATCATGGAAACATCCAGCGCCTCTTCAGGGCTGAGTGGGGGTAATATCGTTGGCAGACGGGCGGCTAACATGGATTTTCCTGAACCGGGCGGCCCCACCATCAATAAATTATGCCCACCTGCGGCGGCAATTTCCATGGCGCGTTTGGCCATTTCCTGCCCCTTAATATCAGCATAATCTAAAATAGATTCCTCTAAATTATCGTTGTTCGGGTTTATCGGTATTTCCGGTTGGGACAGAACCTGTGTTCCCTTAAAATGGTTAATCAGCCCAAGCAAGGAATCGGGTGCCAATACCTCGACATCGCCGGCCCACGCCGCTTCGCGGCCGCTTTCGCGTGGGCAGATAAAGGTATGATGGCATTGATTGGCAAACATGGCCGCCGGTAAAACACCAGCTACGGGACGCAACCGACCATCAAGCGACAATTCACCCACGGCACATACCTCGGCGATTTCATCGGACGGCAGTACACCCATAGCCCCCAGCAAAGCCAGCGCAATCGGCAAATCAAAATGGCTCCCTTCTTTCGTCAAATCGGCGGGAGCCAGATTAACGGTAATTCGTTTAGCCGGTAGCGACAGGTTCAGCGAATGAAACGCGGCGCGCACACGGTCACGAGCCTCGGATATGGCCTTATCCGGCAGTCCCACAATTGAAAACGCCGGTAATCCGTTGGCAATTTGTACTTGAACATCAACAGGGGAAACATCGATTCCCTGAAACGCTACTGTATTTACCCGTGTTACCATGCCGCACTACCTATCAACTTCTTTTATCTCAACCTTATGACCACTAATAACAAAAGCTGCTTTATTTTTATCGAAGCAATTTTTTACACTTTCGTTTTCAACAAAAAACCATCCTCGTGTCCATATTGACTTCTCATATATTTTTACAATTTTACTATCGTTTATAAAAGCAAATCCCCATTCGCCATCATCGGATAAATTTGGTATTTCTGCTATAACATCGCCCCTGTTCACACTGACATATCGTGATAAAGTTTCGTTATCTGTTTTTTCTCCGTATACAGAGTATGGGGGCAAAATACATACAAACTTCCATTCAAAATCTGTAATGTCTGAAAAGTATATTGTAGAACTTGTTTCTTTCTTTTTATCAAATTCTTTCCAGAAGGAATCTCTGGTTATGTACCCTAAATACAAGGCAGTAGCTATTGTAATTAGTATAACAAATATAACAACACCGGTTTTTATAAATAACTTTATAACTCTATTAATCACTTCTTTTTTATCCTTACCTTATGGGTAAATATACCCCACAATTGAAAAAGCCGGCAATCCGTTGGCAATTTGCACCTGAACATCAACGGGTGAAACATCGATTCCCTGAAACGCTACAGTATTGACACGTGTGACCATAATCTACTCTTACTGTTATACAACCATTGTTAGTAAACCCTATTTTTACTGCCGAGAAAAGTCATAAAATCGTGTGTTTTGCACAATTTTATGGCTTGTTCTTGAAAAATAACAATTTATTAAACCCCTGCGTATAAAACTTTTTAATAGAGTTCACATCTGAACGGTTTCACGGGGTATTTAATGGACACATACCGCCAGAACGAAAAAGCGGCATTGATTGCCGTGCAGAGCATATTGAACACCCGCGGCGTTTCACCGTGGGAAAAAATCAATCGGCTGCGCCAAAGCATCGGCCAGTTGGAACCGTACGAGTCCCTAACCATTTTTACCCAAATTCTGGTTGCCTTTTCCGAGCGGTTAAATTTGGCCACGCCAATGAGCCAATGGATAAAGAAAACCATTGTCGAGTTTTCTACACGTGTGTTATCGGGTAATGCCGCCAACCCTGATAGGCTCAACACTTCGCGCAAGCTGTATGAAATTATATCCCACTTCAAACGGCTAGGCTCGTGTGAGTTTATGGATTGCGGCTATAATGATGAAAACTGGCGTTTATTGTTGGATGTCATTATTACCATGGCACGGCGCAGTGCCGACGAAGCCTCGGGTATATCAGTACTACCCATGTCCTCACCAACACAAGACTTGGTTAAACCGCCCGAATCCCCAAAAAAGCGTCCGCCGGCCAAAAACCTTATCGGTCTGGGCAAAACAGCCTATCGTCAAAGCCGTTATATGTCGGAACAAACACAGCACCATCTTGCGGTGACCGATAATTAAATCAATAGGTATTGGTGTTCATTCGAATATCGCGATGAATCGAAGCGCTTAAGACAAGGCCAAACCCGAACATCGTTGAAATCATAATTGTCCCGCCGTAGGATACAAGCGGTAACGGTACGCCAACAACCGGCAACAAACCCATAACCATAGCCACATTAATAAAGACATAGAAAAACAGATTGGTGACAATTCCCATTACCAAAAGTCTGCCAAACTGATTACGCACACGGTGGGCAATCAAAAGCCCATAAAGAAAGATGCATAAATAAAGCGACAATAAAACAATTCCGCCCAACAATCCCCACTCTTCGGCAAACAGTGTGAAAATAAAGTCCGTCTGTTTTTCAGGCAAGAAATTCAGATGGCTCTGTGTACCCTGTAAAAAACCCTTGCCGGACATACCGGCAGAACCAAGGGCAATTTTCGATTGCATGACGTGATAACCGCTGCCCAAAGGATCGGATTCCGGATTTAAAAAAGTGAGAACACGCTGTTTTTGATAATCATGCAAAAACTGCCACGCAATCGGACAGGCTGCAACGACAGCGGCCCCCCCCAAAAGAAACACCCAAATTCTTATTCCTGCCAAAAACAATATGGTGACCCCCACGGCAACCAACATGACTGCCGTTCCCAAATCAGGCTGGCGCAACACCAGCGCCGTCGGCAGTAAAATAAGCAAAGCAGGTACAATCAGTGACGGGATATTAGTGATATGTTCAGGGTCACGTTTACAATAATAGTTGGCCAGCGCTAAAATAAGTGCTGCCTTCATTAACTCGGACGGTTGCAGATTGATAAAACCAAGATTAATCCACCGCTGTGCCCCCATACCGATGTAACCCTTGACCTCAACGGCAATCAGCAAAAAAAGCACAATAAGATAGAACGGATAGGCCATTTTCCGCCAAAACCGAATATCAAGCAAAGCAACAAACAACATGCCGACAAATCCGATTGTAAAACGTATTACGTGATTAAAGGCCCATGGATGGATATTGCCGCCACCCGCAGAATAGAGCGATAGAAAACCAACGCCAAATATCAAAAATACCAGAAATATAAATCCAATATTAAGCATATGGAGTTTCTCGCCAAATGTCAGACGTTCTTCTAATGATAAAAGGCTCATGATTTACCCCCGTTTTCCTTGTCCGCACTTTTGGGTTCAAACAGCCTAATTTGTCTCATATGAGGAGCTCTTTGTTGCGTTTTAAGCAAAATATCATGTGCTATTGGTGCGGCAACCGCCGAACCGCCGCCGCCATGTTCAACCACAACAGCCGTAACATAGCGCGGATTATCATACGGGGCATAACCGACAAACAGAGCATGGTGCTGCTGATCCCATGGTAAATCTTCCATCTTTAGTCCACGAGCGCGATCTTCCATTGAAATGCGGCGCACCTGTGCGGTGCCGGTCTTGCCGCCCATAGCAAAACCTTCTTCGGTAATCTTTGAACCACGCGCCGTACCGTGCTTACCCATCATTACGGCTTCCATACCATCGCGTACGATTTTTATGTTTTTATCGGATAGTCCAATCGTTTCGAAAACCGGCTGTTTGCGATTCCACTGACCCAGTTTTTCAACAAGATACGGTTTCACAGCCTTACCGCCATTGACAATACGCGCCGTCATTGTCGCAAGCTGTAGGGGGGTTGTCTGTATATAGCCTTGCCCAATGGCGGCAACGACGGTTTCACCCAACTGCCACGATGTATCATAGCGCTCTTGCTTCCATTCACGTGTGGGTATCAATCCACCGCGCTCGCCAGGAATTTCAATATCAAGTTTGTCACCCAAACCCAGCCTTCGTGCCATGGCCGCAATATTGTCAATGCCAATTTCCTTGGATATTTCATAAAAGAAAACGTCGCAGGATTGTTCCAAAGCATCGACAAAACCCATATTGCCATGCCCTCCAGCTTTCCAACAATGGAAACGATGGTTGCCCAACGTCATATGGCCGGGACAAAATACCCGCTTGCCCGGTTTGATAATATCCGTCTCCAATCCGGCGAGTGCTGTCACCATTTTAAAGGTTGAGCCAGGAGGATACTGTCCCGACACGACTTTGTTTGTTAACGGGTTAGACGGATCGCTCAAATAGCTTGCCCACAAATCAGCTGGTATTCCATGAATAAACAGATTGGGATCAAATGAAGAGTGTGAGTTCATGGCATAAATTGCCCCTGTGTGCACATCCATCACCACGGCTGACGCACTTTTTTCCTGTGCAATTCTTTGCTGGATGTAGTGCTGTAAATCCGCATCAAGTGTTAACGTGATTTCTTCACCTTGTTGACCTTCGTTGCGCTTCAGCTCGCGCACCTGACGACCGAGAGCATTGACCTCAACATGGGCTGTACCGGCAATACCGCGCAGCAATTTGTCGTATGTTTTTTCAATTCCCGATTTGCCAATACGAAAATCGGGCAACGACAAAACGGGGTCATCTTCCATTTCGGCTTCGCTCACAGCACCGACATAACCGACAACATGTGCCGTGCTAACGCCCAACGGATAGGAGCGCACTTGTCCTTCTTCAATTTGTACGCCGGGCAAATCGGGAAGAGATACCTCGATAATGGCAAGCTGTTCCCATGTCAGTGTTTCACTAACCGTTACCGGAACAAAAGAACGGTTCTGGCTTATCTCTTTTTTAATACGCGTACGGGCACGCTCATCAATAGCTACTTTACGGTTCAACTTGTCGAGGACGGCATCGACATCGGGACATTGCTCCGGTATCAGAATCAAGCGAAAATTTTGACGATTAACGGCCAAAGGAATATCAAATCTATCAAGAATTGTACCGCGAATAGGTTCGAGTAATTTCAGATTCACCCGGTTATCTTCCGAAAGCATCTGGTATTTGCTATTTTGAAAAATTTGAATATAAGCTAAGCGCCCGCCAAGCACACACAAACCAATAAGTTTTACGGCGCCGATAAATAATGCCCGACGTGAAAAAAGACGATAGATATCATGTTGGCGTTCCATAGCCATGCGTGTGCACTTTTCCCTGTAGGATAATAACCGACGTTTATTTTTTATTCTCTTTAGTTTTACGGTGTTTCATGCGCTATTTCAATAAGGCGATGAACATTGTGCAAAATACCGTAAAACAATGGAAAAAGAGCAATGGAAAAAACGCACCCAATAACAACTGGTATCAACGGAATAAAAGCCTGCGATAATAAGCTGTATAGTGCCCATAGGGAAAACTGCCCCAACAGCGTCATAATACCGTAAACCAACCATTGCGCCAAAAACTGCTGGCCACTTAGAAAACGGGACTGTACAACAATTATCCAGCGCATGGACACGAGGACAAAAGCATTTACTCCAACAGTCAGACCAACCAGCAAATCCATCACTATACCAGTACCAAAAGCCAAAGAGGCAGGAAATACTTTCGGACGGAAGACTGCCCAATAATATATAACGCTATAAATAAACGGCGGTAGGATTTTATCATACCCGCCCACATGTACGGGCATAATAGACAACAAAATAGCTCCTACCAGAACCATAACAGGAAGAACATAGCTTGATATAATCAGCCATTTTGCAGGGATTTGCTGTTCGATTGCCATTGTCCGCATACTTTCTACTGCGCCTTTACGGGAGAGGTTCCGTTACCGGAATATACGGGGTCGGTTTTTTCTTCATCCGCAAGAGGCATACGCATACCAAAATCAACAATCTGCACATATTCCAACCGCTGTAAATCCGCAAGCGGACGGACGCGTATTTCATTCCCGGGAACAACTTCGTCCACAATGGCAACGGGAATACCAGGGATATAGATACCGCCATGTCCGGATGTCACCAAACGGTCGCCACGTTCAACACTGGCACCATCAGGGAGATAAATCAGTTTTGGTTTATCGTTATTGTCACCGGCAACGATAGCGCGTTGGCGCGAACGCTCAATCACAACCGGCACGCGGGAGTTCAAATCGGTCAACAGAATAACACGCGATGCTTTGCTGCCGGTTTCAGAAATTCTTCCTACCAGACCTTTGCCTGTCAGGACACTTTGTCCTTCTTTGACCCCATTGCGGGTACCGGCCCACACAATAACGCTATGCACAAATGGACCGCCCGGATCGGCGATAACCCTTGCAGAAACAAAAGATTTGCGCCCCATATCATTTAAATTAACAAGTTCACGCAAAGAGCGGTTTTCAGCCTCGAGCTGTAAAGCTTTTTCATACCATTTGTACAGTTTGGCGTTTTCTTCGGCCAATCGGGCATTCATGGAAACCAGATTGGAAATACCGGTGACATGATCAACCCAGTTTGACACGGCGTAAATCGGTTTTACTGCCGTTGCCATAACAGGAGCAATCGCATCATACGCTAAAGAGCGTGTTTCGCTCAGCAAATTGGGGTGAATCTGGGATACCACCATTAATATCAGGGAAACAGCAATCAAAAAAGCAGAAGACAACCGCTCCGCCAGCTGCATGATTGGTTCATACATCCATGAAACGGTTTTCGGTGTATTTCTTCTGGAATGATGATTCACCGAGTTCTCCTAAGTTTTAATAACGCCCAACCAGAACATTCTTAAGCGTTTTCATTTCTTCCAAAGCACGCCCCGTACCCAAAGCAACACAGGTCAACGGATTTTCCGCCGCTGAAACCGGCAAACCAGTTGCATGGCGCAGCACATAATCCAGATTATTCAGCAAAGCCCCTCCGCCGGTAAGCACAATGCCCTTGTCTACAATATCGGCCGCCAATTCAGGAGCCGTATGTTCCAAGGCAACTTTGACGGCCTCAATAATGGAACCAACCGGCTCTGACAGCGCTTCGGCAACCTGACGCTGGGAAATAACTAGTTCTTTTGGCACACCATTCATCAAATCACGGCCTTTGATTTCCATGATTTCACCTTCGCCTTCTTCGGGCGGACAAGCAGTACCGATTGTTTTTTTGATATTTTCTGCAGAGGACTCGCCGATAAGCAAATTCTGTGTCCGGCGGATATAAGAAATAATGGCATCATCCATCTTGTCGCCACCCACACGCACCGAACGCGCATAAACAATGCCTCCCAGCGAAATCACGGCCACCTCGGTCGTACCGCCGCCAATATCCACCACCATGGATCCCGTCGGTTCAGTCACGGGAAGACCCGCACCAATCGCTGCGGCCATCGGTTCTTCGATAAGTTCAACATGGCGTGCGCCGGCACTCAGTGCCGATTCTTCAATGGCGCGACGTTCCACCGCGGTCGAACCGGATGGAACACAAATAATCATTTGCGGGCTGGCAAAAGAGCGACGGTTATGCACTTTGTGAATAAAGTGCTTAATCATTTCCTCGGCAACGTCAAAATCGGCAATAACACCGTCACGCAAAGGACGAATGGCCGTGATGTTACCCGGTGTACGACCCAGCATCAGCTTGGCCTCGTTTCCGACAGCTAAAACATGTTTTTTGCCGCGGCTTTCCGTGATGGCAACAACAGAGGGTTCATTCAAAACAATACCGTGCCCACGCACATAAACCAGTGTATTGGCGGTTCCAAGGTCAATCGCCATATCGGCGGACAATAATCCAAGAATTTTTGAAAACATTGAAAAGCTCGTTGCGTTTGGTGTTAAATCCGTTTTTACAGGTACTCTTTGGGCAGGAATCCCGTCCGCTTTATCTTATTAGCGGATTTATTCCGTTTTGACCAGTCCGGAATCGAATCATAGCGTGATTCGTTTGATTATTGATTAACAAAGCCTTCAGGCATAGAAAAAAGCGGGGGAAAATTCCGCCCGCTTTTTTTGATAAGTGTTATGACTTCAGATTAGAAGTTAACAGCTGTACCCAACAATACAGAAACTGCATCGTTGCTGGCAGCAGCGGTTTCGCCGTCATCGTAGTCATATACGTTTACGGAACCGCGGAACGTCATGCCCGGGCCGAAAGCGTATGTAGCACCAACAGAGTAACGATCCAATTCGTCATCTGCGTTAGCACCGTTTTCGTATTGCGAGTTGAAGTACGAAGCACCGAAGGTGTACGGGCCGTATTCATAGTTGGCACCGAATACCCAGTTTTCTGTGTCTTCGTCGCTGTCAGCAGCGCCATTGTCGGTGTTATAAGCAACACCCAATGTCAAGGCATCAAACGATGTGCTCAAACCAACGTTCCACTCTGCATAATCATCCAAAGTTGAAGTTTGTTCTTGACCCAGTTTACCCAAGGTATAACCGGCACCAACAGCAACGCCAACGCCTTCGAATTCGCCATCGTAACGAACAGCAGCATCGTATACGTCAACAACTGTATCGGCTGTGTTGTCTATGTACATAGCGCCTAAACCGCCAACTTTCGTACCGTCAAAAGCTTGTACGTCCGGGGTGTAAGAAACACCGGCTTGGAAGCCATTGAATTTCGGTGTGATGTAGGTGATTTTGTCGGTGTCTTCGCTGTAGGTCATACCGTAATCGTTGTCAGCACCAAAGTTGGCGTGTACATCGAAGAAACGGAATTTCGGGTCGTAACCGTCAACCAGTTCGTCAGCAGCAGGAGCTACAACTTGCAACAAGTAAGAAGCGCTGTCTTCCGAACCCATGATTACTTTACCCCAGTTACCGGCGAAGTAGATGTTGTTTTCGTCAATCGGGTCCGCAGCTGTACCACCAACATTGGCGTTTTCAGCTTCCAATTCGATTTTAACACCAACGGTCAAGCCGTTATCCAAAGTGGTTTCACCTTTAAAGTGAACTTCGGTATCACGACGCAAATCCGTGCTGGATTTGTTCAGATCGTTGTCTTGATCAACGTAACCGATGTAACCGTAGTAGTAACCACCAAGGTCAAGATCAAGTTCAGCATGAGCCGGGGTAGCAGCAAAAGCAACAATAGCTGTACCGGCAAGAAGAAGTTTTTTCATTTGTATTTCCTCCAGAAGTGCCCTTTTTAGAATGTTTAGGGCTGGGTTGAAATTTGAGAAGCCAAAAACGAAGATACGCTGTTTGCGGCCGTCTACCCCGGTATTAAACGCCTGCGTTTGAGCTTCGTCAACACAATGTGTGACAAAAATCACATAATTTTACCTTTCTGTTGCATAAAAAACACAATTTTGCGGTAAAAGTTAACAAGAATTAATTGTTATTTTTCATATTGTTGTATTTATTAAGGGTTTTAAAATGCTATTCTTGTTTTTACAAAAAAAGAGCTCATTTATATGTAGGACTTTGGCAAACTTATGGGATGACAAAGCCGCTATTCCTT
>QKJH01000174.1 GCA_003250865.1 Alphaproteobacteria bacterium
AGAAGAAGATGTCGAAGAAGAATATCTGCTGGAAGATCACCCGGCCATGGCGTTGTCTGCTCCCGAAGAAGGTACGCTTAATGAAGTTCAGCCGGATGAAACGGAAAGCGAATTTGACAAGATGGTTAATATTGAATCCATTGACGGTAAGGTTCGTGCATCCAGCTTGAACAAGGTAACCAGTATTATTGAAAACCATCCGAGCGAAACCGTTTCGGTTATTCGGAACTGGATGTTCCAGGAAAGTTAATATTTAAACCTATGAGGTAACATTGTGGCATTACGGGTCAGAGATGATATACGCGGATTAACGGGACCAGAAAAGGCAGCGATTTTTATTCTTGCCTTGGGTGAGGAATATTCGGCCAAGATATTTTCTACGATGGCAGAAGAGGAAATCCTTGAGCTTTCGCAGGTTATGTCGAATTTGGGTAAGGTCAGCTCCAGTGTTGTTGAAAAGCTGTTTGTTGATTTTGCCGAACAAATGTCATCCACGGGTTCTTTAGTTGGCTCCTATGACAGTACCGAGCGTTTGTTGCGTAACGTCTTAGGGGATGACAAGGTTGATGGAATCATGGATGAAATCCGTGGTCCTGCCGGCCGTACAATGTGGGATAAGCTGGGTAATGTGAATGAAGAAATTTTAGCAAGTTTCTTAAAAAATGAATATCCGCAAACGGTGGCTGTAGTTCTCTCAAAGATTAAGGCAGACCATGCGGCGCGTGTTTTGACACATCTTCCTGACAGCTTTGGTATGGAAGTTATTAACCGTATTTTGCGTATGGAAGCTGTACAAAAAGACGTGCTGGATGATGTAGAGCGTACACTGCGCGAAGAGTTCATGTCTACGCTTGCCAGAACGCAACGTCGTGATAGCCATGAACTGATGGCCGATATTTTCAACAATATGGACCGTGCCAAAGAAACGGCGTTTTTGGATGCTTTGGAAGAACGTA
This sequence comes from Alphaproteobacteria bacterium, assembly GCA_003250865.1. Taxonomy (GTDB): domain Bacteria; phylum Pseudomonadota; class Alphaproteobacteria; order Micavibrionales; family SZUA-601; genus SZUA-601. Next base: position 957 of record QKJH01000174.1, read on the forward strand.
ACCCTGAAGCTGCCGAGCGTATCCGCTCTTTGATGTTTACCTTTGAAGATATTCTTAAAGTCGATGCTTCGGGTATTCAGGTATTGTTGCGGAATATCGACAAGGAGAAATTACCGGTTGCGCTCAAAGGTGCCAGCGAAGAACTGCAAAGCTTGTTTTTTGCCAATATGTCCGAACGTGCCAGTAAAATCCTTAAAGAAGATATGTCAACCATGGGGCCTGTACGATTGCGTGACGTTGAAGAAGCACAGCAACATATCGTTACGGTGGCTAAAAATCTTGCTGAGAAAAATGAAATTGTTGTTGCCGAGGGCGGTGGCGATGATGAGCTTATCTATTAATTACTGGGTGTATGTGTACGCTAATGACAACAACAGAAAAATCGCCGAAAGAAAAAGTAGAAAAATTTGATTTTTCAAAAATCGATTTTGATGTTTTGCGTGAGCGAGAGCTGGAAGAAGCTCGTCGTCGCCGCGAAGAAATGGAGCGTATCCGCCGTGAAGAAGAAGAAGCGGCTCAGGAACCCCCTCCAGTTACCTATAGTGAAGAAGAATACCAAAAGGCCGAGCAGGCCGCCTTTGAAAAAGGTAAACAGGAAGGCCTGAAACAGGCTACCATTGAACAGAACCAGCAGATATTGGAATTGGTTAAGAATATGGCGCCCAATTTACAAATGCTGATAGATAATGAAGTCAAACGCAAGGTTTCCATGGAAAAGGAAATGGTGCACATGACAATTCACATTGCAAAAAAAATGATGCCATCATTACTTAGTGCAAAAGCGGCAGAAGAACTGGAAGCGTTTATTTTGACCAATATGAACAAAGTTGAAGCCAAAGATGTGATAAAGATTACGGTTCATGAAGAATTGAAAGACGTTATAACGCAACGCCTCAACATTATGTTTGACGAAAAGTCCTATCAGGATGCCGTGCGTATTGAAGGCTCGAAAGATATTACAATTGACGGGTGCCGTATCGAGTGGGGAATAAATAGCGGTATCGAACGGGATACAGGTCTTGTTCTGGAGAGAATTGAAAATATTACGCAAAGCTTTTTGTCGGGCGACTTGGGAGATCTTCCTCCTGTTACGGAACAGGAAGAAGTGCAGCAGCCGGTTCAGAATGATGATGCCACTAGTATGATTGATTCTACAGAAATGGAAACTGCTGAAGAAATTTCGCAAGAAGCGCCAGCAGGTGAAATGATTGAAAATATGGATGCAGGAGTTGAAGAAGATGTGCCCGAAGATGCCGTCATGGAGCCCAAACCCAAACGGATAGAAACACAGGAAGATATTGAGAGTGCCGAAGAGGAAAGTGATTTAACAAGCCAGGAGACTAAAGATGAGTGATGAAGAAAACGAAGTAATGGATGAAAACGACATGGCAGCCGCCATGGCAGAACAACAGCCTTCTGAAGGTGGTGGCAAAGAAGAACATATCACCTTTGAAGAAATTGAAGATGAGGTTCAAGATGATGATCGAATGGAAAAGGACTTGACGGCTATATACGAGATTCCCGTTCAAATTTCAGCGGTTCTTGGCCGATCAACCATGCAGGTATCCCAGTTGCTGAAACTTGGACGTGGTGCTGTGGTCGAGTTGGATCGCCGGGTAGGTGAGGCTATTGATATTTACGTTAATAACCGCCTTGTTGCACGGGGCGAGGTTGTTGTTGTTGCAGACAAGTTGGGTATAACCATGACGGAAATTGTCAAGTCCGAGCGTTCCTAATCAAGTGAGTTAAAGGCAAATAGAAATGGCTGATTCAGATATTACGATACAAAGTGTCCGTCAAAGACCCGATTTCGCAACAATTCTTGGCTTGTTGTTGGCGGTCGGATTGATTACTACGGCACTTTTCATGGGTGGACAAATCAATGCATTTTTTAATTTGCCCTCTGTTCTGATTGTTATCCTTGGCACGATGGCGGTAACAGCAATATCATTTTCCGGTGCCGATTTGGCAGGGTTTGGGAAAGTGCTTAAACAGTCTTTTCTGTTGCAGACAGCCGATATTACTGGCGTTGCCCGGCAACTGCTGGATATGGCCGTTCTGGTGCGTCGCAAAGGGCCGCTTGCCCTCCAAAGTATTGAGAGTAATTTGCAACGTCAGCCGTTTTTACACGAAGCAACAAGTCTAGTTGTTGATGGAATCACACCCGAGGAAATTGAACGTATTTTGTCACAGGATATGGAAGCTTATGCTGAGCGATTCCAACAAGGGATCGGTATGTTGCGCCGTGGTGCCGAGGTGGCTCCGGCCATGGGGCTTATCGGAACGCTTATCGGTCTGGTACAGATGCTGGCAACATTGGATGATCCGTCTACAATCGGTCCATCCATGGCTGTGGCATTGCTGACAACCTTTTATGGTGCCATTTTGGGGTCGGTTGTTTTGACGCCGCTGGCCAACAAGTTGGAAAAACGCATGAGCGATATTTTCATTGAACGGACGATGATTGTTCTAACGGCTATCTCCATGGCACGTAAGGAAAATCCCCGTCGCTTGGAAATGCTGATTAATACCACCATGCCACCGGAAAAGAAAATTCGTTATTTCTCGGACGCCGTCGCAAAACCGAAGAATTAAAAATAAAAAGGAATGAGGAGTTAAATAAGAATGCGCTTAATGATTATAGGATCTTTAGAAGGTCATATTTCAGAAGCCGGAAAGATTGCGCTACGTAAGGGCGTTCAGGTGTCGCATGTCGAAAATATTGCGCAGGCAATGAATGCGTTGCGTAATGGTAAGGGTGCCGATCTCATCATGATAGATGTTAAACTGGATGTTGCCGAGCTTATTACCTCGCTGGAGACCGAGCGTATGTCTATTCCGGTGGTGGCATGCGGTATCGGCACGGATGCAACGGCGGCTGTACAAGCTATCAAAGCCGGTGCAAAAGAATATGTTCCTTTGCCGCCTAATGCAGAATTAATTGCAGCTGTGCTTGAAGCTGTAGCTGAAGAAAATACATCGATGATAGCAGATGCGCCTGCTATGCGTCGTGTTATTGAAATGGCTGACCAAATTGCTCCCTCCACGGCAACGGTGCTGATTACCGGTGAATCCGGTACAGGCAAGGAAGTGATGGGGCATTATATCCATCAGAAAAGCAACCGTAAGGACGGTGTTTTTGTTTCTTTAAACTGTGCGGCCATACCGGAAAATTTGCTTGAATCGGAACTATTTGGTCATGAAAAAGGTGCCTTTACCGGGGCAGTGGCACGCCGTTTGGGTAAGTTTGAAGAAGCCTCTGGCGGGACACTGTTTCTTGATGAAATTTCCGAGATGGACATTTCATTACAGGCAAAATTGTTGCGTGCCATTCAGGAAAAGGAAATCACCCGCATTGGTTCAAACAAGCCGATTAAGGTTGATATCCGGATGGTGGCCACAACCAACCGTGACTTGGAAAAAGAAGTCAAAGCCGGGACATTTCGTGAAGATTTGTTCTTCCGTTTGAACGTGATTAATCTTAATCTTCCGCCTCTTCGCGAACGTCGTTCCGATATTCCGAAAATGACCCAGTTTTTTATCACCAAGTTTTGCGAACAGAATGGTCTTCCGGAAAAAATTATCAGCGAAGATGCAATGGATAAGCTCATACATCATCATTGGAAAGGAAATGTTCGGGAACTGGAAAATACCATTCACCGCGCTGTTCTGATTTCTGGACCGAAAACAATCGAGGCAGATGCTATCTTGCTTACGGGAGGTATCAATGTAGCGGCGATTGCTAAATCAAGCACGGATGTCAAAACGCAAGAAAGAGAAGTTTCCGCAGTATCGTCACGCGGTTCGGTAGAGATGCCGAAAGTCGGACAGACCGTTGCGGATATGGAGCGTAATCTTATTCTGGAAACACTGGAACATTGTTTGGGTAATCGAACCCATGCTGCAAATATTCTGGGTATCTCCATTCGTACTTTGCGAAATAAGCTAAAACAATATAGCGATGCCGGCATTGCTATTCCTGCGTCGGGAGAATAAGGTAGAGTGAATGGCTGACTCAACACCCACAACCGGTAAGGCTGTTACAACGACTGGGGCTGCTGCTCCGTCGGGTTCAGCAAAGTCGTCTCTTTCGGGGATGGCCAGTTCGTTGCGCGGGCGTTCGGATTTGCTTCTTGCCATGGGCATTGTAGGCATTATTGTTGTGTTGATTTTGCCGATGCCGGGATGGTCGCTGGATATTTTTCTTGCCTTGTCCATGTCATTCTCTGTTTTGATTTTGATGACGGTTATCTTTTTAGAAAAACCGCTCGATTTTAACTCGTTTCCAACCGTTCTTTTGGTTTCGACATTGTTGCGTTTATCGCTTAACCTTGCTTCGACCCGTCTTATTCTTACCAATGGACATGAAGGAAGTGATGCGGCCGGTAAAGTGATTGAGGCCTTTGGCGGCTTCATCATGGGCAATAACTATGTCATCGGTATTATTGTTTTTATCATTTTGGTAATTGTCAACTTTGTCGTTATTACAAAGGGTGCAGGACGTATCGCAGAGGTTGCAGCCCGTTTCGTTTTGGATGCCATGCCGGGTAAACAGATGGCTATTGATGCGGATTTGTCATCCGGTCTTATCAATGAGGATGAGGCACGTGCAAAACGGAAAGAACTGGAAGAAGAAAGTTCTTTCTACGGAGCCATGGATGGTGCGGCGAAGTTCGTTCGCGGTGATGCTATTGCCGGCATTTTGATTACGATGATTAACGTTATCGGCGGTATGATTATCGGTGTCGGTCAAATGGATTTGTCCGTTACCGAAGCTGCCGAAACCTATACCCGCCTGACTGTAGGTGATGGCCTTGTGTCACAAATACCAGCTTTGATTGTTTCGGTAGGTGCCGGTATGTTGGTGTCCAAAGCTGGTGTAACCGGAACAACGGACGAGGCTCTGTTTGGTCAGCTGGGCCAATATCCGAAAGCAATGGGTTTGTCATCGGGATTGATGGTTGCACTGGCGGTACTTCCGGGTACGCCCTTCTTGCCGTTTATGGCGCTGGCTATTGCAACAGGTTCATTTGCCTATTTTGTTCCAAAAGAGCGTGAACGTGCCAAAAAAGAAACCGAAGAAAAAGACAAAGATAAAGAAGGTAAAGCTCCGGTGGCAGAGGCTCCTATTGGTCAAACTCTGGCAATTGATCATATTCGTCTGGAATTGGGCTACGGACTTTTGTCACTCGTGAATATCAGCACGGGCAACCGCTTAACCGAGCAAATAAAAGGACTGCGTCGTCAGTTAGCCATGGAAATGGGCTTTGTTCTTCCCTCTGTGCGTATTCAGGATAATTTGCAACTTGAACCGAACAGCTACCGTATTTTAATCAAAGAAATCGAAGCCGGAAAAGGTGATGCTCGCCCATCGAAATTATTAGTTATGGATCCCAAAGGCGGGAAAATTGAAATACCCGGTGAAAATACGCGTGAACCGGCTTTCGGTCTGCCGGCTAAATGGATTGAAACCGACAAACGTGAAGAAGCTCATTTCAAGGGATATACGGTTGTGGACCCGCAAACCGTTATTACAACGCATATTACAGAGCTGGTCAAAGACTATATGCCGGAACTTCTGTCCTATACGGAAACACAGAAACTACTTGATGAGTTGCCGGAAACGTTTCAAAAACTCATTGCTGATGTTATTCCTGCACAGATTAGTTTGTCGGGGTTGCAACGTGTACTTCAGAATTTATTGCAAGAACGTGTGTCTATCCGTGATTTGCCAACTATTCTGGAGGGAGTTGCTGAAGCTACCAATTATACCAAAAATACCAGTATCATCAGCGAACATGTGCGCAGCAAATTGGCGCGTCAACTTTGTGAATCCAACACAGGTAGCAGCGGTATGATGCCGATTGTTACTTTGTCCCCTCAGTGGGAACAATTATTTGCTGACTCATTAATTGGTAGCGGAGAGGAAAAGCAACTTGCGATGCCTCCGTCCGACTTGCAACAATTCATGCAGGAAATTCGAACGGCGTTCGAAGGCTTTGCCCAAAAAGGAGAAGCACCTGTTCTGTTGACTTCACCAGCTATTCGTACCTATGTTCGTTCATTGATTGAACGGTTCAGACCACAAACGGTAGTGATGTCCCAAAATGAAATCCATCCGAAGGCACGGATAAAGACAATGGGTCAGATATGATAGTTTGCGGATGGCTCGAGAAATAAAGGTTTAGGGTATGCGCTTAAAAACTTATGTAGCAAACAATATGTCTGAAGCCATGCGGCAAGTAACGCGTGATTTAGGCTCCGATGCTGTCATTGTTTCCAATCGGAAAACACCAGAAGGTATGGTTAAGCTGACGGCTGCGCTGGATACCACGATGGTGGATAATGCCTGGGATGTTGAACTTGAACAGGAAAATAAAACGTCCCAAACAGCGGATACATCGCCATTTGAAGATGATTTTGAGGGTGAAGAAGATACTCAGGCACTGATTGACGAGGTAACATCAACATTGTTACGTCACAATGTCAGTGCCAAGGTGACGGACAAGATTTTGGGACATTTGGAGCAATCCGGGCAACACAATACACTTTACGCTTTGGCGGATGCATTGGATAATGTATTTGAATTTGATGGCGCTCCTACAAAGCTCACGGCAAAGCCGTTGATGGTTGTCGGTACGCCTGGATCAGGAAAAACATTAACAGTTGCCAAGCTTGCGGCGCATGCGGTCATGGCGGGTAACCAGCCTTTGGTCATTACCACCGATACGATGCGTGCAGGTGCAATGGAACAGCTTAATGCGTTTATGCGCGTTTTGGATTTGGAACTGCACATGGCAGCTCATCCGGATGAGTTGTTGGGGTGTATGGTTAAGCATGAAGGTAATGGGCCAATACTGGTTGATACGGCCGGTGTTAATCCGTTTGTGCCGGATAAGATGAAGGAACTGACGGCTTTTATCAGGAAGAAGGATATGGATGTTGTCACCGTTCTGGCTGGTGGAACAGATACCGAGGAGTCGGCGGAAATTGCCAGAGCGTTTAAAATCATTGGTGCGGGTAAAATTATTCCGACCCGACTTGATATGTCCCGACGCATCGGCGGTATTTTAGCCGCTGCTGATCAGGCAGGGCTAACATTTATAGGGGCAGGTCACTCTGCCAGCGTGGCGGACGGGCTTTTGGATTTAACGGCGCTTGAGTTGGCGCGCTTATTGTTACCGAAAAAATATTCTGACGGTAACCGAGCATAGCAAAGGAAATGGCAATGACAGATAATACACGAATGGATATGCCTGCGGTAAAACCGGCTCGACAATCTGCGCCTAATATCGTGGCTGTGGCATCGGGTAAAGGTGGTGTCGGAAAGACATGGTTTTCGATTACGCTTGCCCATGCCCTTTCAAAACACGGCAAAAAAGTATTGTTGTTTGATGGTGATTTGGGACTTGCCAATGTAGATGTTCAACTTGGTCTAATGCCGAAACATGATTTAAATGATGTGATACGCGGTCGGTTATCCCTTAAACGGATTATACAGCGTTACGATGATGGCCAATTTGATGTGATTGCGGGCCAGTCGGGAACAGCTTCTCTATCGGGACTTCCAAATGACAAACTTCTGGAACTGAAAAAAGCGCTGATTGATTTGGCAAAAGACTATGACATGGTCATTCTGGACTTAGGAGCAGGTATTGATCGTACTGTACGGCTTTTGTCCTCCGCTGCTGAACGTGTTATCGTTATTACCAATGAAGAGCCTACGTCATTGACTGATGCCTATGCCTATATCAAACTTAGTCATACAGCAGGTCTGTCTGATACGGTGCGTGTGGTTATCAATATGGTTACCAATAAAGCGCAAGGAGAGCGGATATACGGTACATTGACAAAAGTATGTGAAAACTTTTTGAAGTTCCGGCCGCCGCTTTTGGGTATGATACGTTCCGATAAAAAAGTTGGTGAGGCTATTCGTAATCAGGCACCACTTTTGATGCGTCATCCCAATACGGAAGCCGCCGTAGATATTGATGTGATTGCCTCGCAACTGATAAAATAAGCGCAAAAGAAAGGGGGCGGGTTATGACGACCGATGGTATTGCATTGCCGCCGTCCCAAGCGGGTGTGGCTCAGCTGTTGTTGGCGCAAGCTTCCGGAAATAATATTTCACTTGGTAAAGCTGAAATTGTTGATATTCCACCAGAGTTACAGGGGCAAAATGTTCGCGGTGAAGTTGTTTCCACGGGTAGTGATGGCACTGTTACCGTAAAAACAGAGCAAGGTGAAGAACTGGTTTTAAAACCTAAATTGCCCTTGCCTGTTGGTCAGAAGATTTCCGTTTCCATACCGCCTGAAAGTACACCGGGGCAGTCCGTAACCGTTAAACTTGCCTCTTCTTTACCGGCGTCATCCAGCACTGGTTCGGTGAGCGCATCAAGTCAGGATACCGTATCTCAAACCATATCAAGCAAAGCCGAAGTTTCTTTGCAATCAACGGCGCAGGCTGTGCAGTTGGGCAAACCTGTTCGCAGTGTATTATATGAATTTCCCATACGGTTTACACAAGCTTTTCAAGAAGCAGAAATATCTGGCTCTATTACTACAACAGATTCCGTTGGCAGGCCTCTATCCGTTGTTGAAAATCCAATGTCTATGCATGAGATTTTACAACAAGCTGAGAGCGATTTCATGTCACCGCTTTCTCAAAAAATAGAACTTTTGCTGCACCAATTTGTGCATCGCAACATAGTTGAACAAAAGGACACTTTAATTCGCACAATTTTGGGATTAAAAGAGAGTGCAATAGACTATAAGCCGCCAGTATCGCTACAGAAAAAAACTGTTGATTTACCACTTTTAAACAAGAGTTTTACAACACTTAATACGCAAACAAGTGCGTTATCTTTGCACTCTTTCTCGCAAAATATTGCGATGCAGCATTTCGGTGTTGATTTGCCGGATATATTACATGTTATAAAAGCTTTTCAGGGCAATATTACACAGAATGTTTTGGCTACACAAATGCTGAATAATGCAAATTCTACGGTAGTGGATGCTCGTGTTGTGCAGGTGCAAAATACGGTGGGTGGGATGGTTGCTTCAGCTACAACACCGCAAACAATTCTAACTCCCATGCTTCAAACGCAGGAACAGATGTTTCAGCCTTTTTTCATGGTGGGAGACATTATTGATGCGGATATGCCGCATAACGGTTTAATGCGCCTAATTCAGTCTCCTCTTGAAAGCTCTGGTATGTTAAAGGCATCTTCGGAAAATCCTATATCTGTGCGGCCGCAACTGGTGCAAGCTATTTTTCTTGGTAACGTTGATGCTACCCATTCTGTTACTGCAAAGAATACTATAATTGGTAATACAATATCTTCGGGCATGACTCCTCCTTCGTCCGGTCAACCGATGGGGTTGTGGGCAACGCCACTTGGGGTGCTTGCATTGCCGTCGGTTGAAAATATCCCTTTTGACATTGGACAAAACGCTGTTATTCAATTGACGCCGTCCGGTGAGTTATCAGCGCTTGTTAAGCCTATTCTGACGATTACACAACCTGTTATTTCTCCTTTGGTATCGGGCATAACGAATGAAATTCCATCACTTGATAGTGTTTTAGGAGAGGATTGGCCGGCCTTGCAAAAAAGCATTGAAGCGCTGTTTGATATTAATGTCGCACTGGCGCGTTCATTCATGTCGAATATTCCCATGCCCAGTTCTCCTCCTCAATTCACACCGGCTGTTATATTTTTCCTTGCAGCATTACGTATTGGCAATTTGAAAGCGTGGACAGGTGAAAAAATGATTGATGCGTTGGAACGTGCCGGTAAGGGTGACTTGGTTAAACGATTAAGTGGCGACTTTGCACAAGCTTCGGCGCGATCTAAAGAGCCGCTTGCCGATGGCTGGCGGCCATTTCATATTCCTGTCTTGTATGACGAAAATCTGTCGCGTTTGCAATTTATGGTACGTCAGGATGGAGAGGACGATGAAAAGGGTAAAAAATCATCAGGTAATAAATCGACCCGTTTCCTGATTGATTTGAAATTATCACGTATTGGTGACATTCAACTGGATGGGTATATACGCGGTAAAAATCTGGATATGATTGTGCGTACTAAAGAACAACTACCTGCCGAGATGCAACAGAATATTCGCCAGCGTTTCACGCATGCCGTTGATATGACAGGCATGAACGGGTCAATCCGTTTGTTCGGTCGTGGCGAAGGCTGGGTCAAGGTCAAACGCCCCAGCGGAGCATCAGGCGTCAGGGTATAAAAGTTTATGACTGTTTTTATGGGCATGTGCTGAACGGGCAGTAAGCTTTT
>QKJH01000126.1 GCA_003250865.1 Alphaproteobacteria bacterium
GAGCCTGTGCGGATTCATTTTGTTTCCATTGTAGTAGACACAATGACTTGTCTTTTAACCAACGGTTGCTGGGGAGTGCATTACTAACCAAATTGACTTCCAGACAGGCAGCATCTGTAGCGCCTGTCAGTGCCATGGCTTCGACCCCCAACGTTGCTATTTCTTCGCCAATCGGGCGTTTTGTTTCGCTTGCTATCGCGTTGTCGAGAACTTTCTGATAAAGCAGAACGGCTTCGTCAAAGGCGCCAATACGGATAAGCGCTGATAATCGCGCTTTCATAAAATTGATGTCTTCCATGGCCGGATTGCCGGAGCGGAACTTTGGCGAGCGCGTCACGGATGTCAGGGTTTCAACCATCATTCTCCGTATGGCTGGTGATGTGGAGGAGCGTTCTAACAGATTAATGTAATGTGTCAAATCCTCGGCTCTGCTCTCGTACCAGAAATTATAGAGCAGTCCTGTGAAATCGGGATCGTTCAAGCCGATTTCTGCCATCCAGGGGGTAACATCTTTCGAGACTTTGCCCATGGGAACATAATCACCGTTTTTGCTTTTCGGTCGTTCTAATTTAGGTTCCTTTACTTCGGGGAGGGGCTGTTCCACGGTCTCCTCAGCAGGGGGGGCTTCCATATTCTTTGTGCTTTTTGTTTCTTGAGGTGGGGTGGGCTGTTGTTCTTGTTGTAGCTCTATGCTTTCATCTTTGTTTTTCGATGGTTCTTCGGGCGTTGCTTCGGGTTCGGCTGCTTTAGGTTCTACCTGTTTGTCTGCCGTTGGAACATCCGTCTTTACTTCGAGGGTTTTTACCTGTGTCTCGGCCGATTTCGGGTCTTCCGGCGCTTTTTCCTGAGCATGGGCGGTGCAAAACGGTACGGCAAACAGCAAAAACAGGGCAAATGCCCCTGTTTGAACCCACAGTCTGACGCGACTATTATTGTTGTGCAAAGAACTGTTCATTCGGAATCTTCTTTTCAATTTCTTGTGATGGAACGGAAATATCGGCAAAAGCAGTATAGCCGATTCCGACAACAACAAGAAGAGCCAGAATGATAAGTGCGAAACGAAATAAATTGTTCATTTGTGAATAACCTGTGTTGATTTTTGTGCTTGAGTAAGCTTATATAATATGTCCTATCATTCATAATCGTGAAACCAAAAAAATTCAACCGCTTTGTAAAAATAAATAAGAGTACATTCCATGATAGACACGTTTGATGCAAAAATAATTCTGTTGGTCGGCATGATGGGTGCCGGCAAAACCCAAATTGGCAAAGCGCTTGCCGATAAGGTCGGGGCGAGCTTTTTTGACACGGATATTGAAATCGAGCGGGCATCGGGAATGAAAATCCGTGACATGTTCGAAATATACGGCGAGCAGGTGTTTCGCGAGACAGAACAGAAAGTCATGATACGGCTTTTGAGTGATGATAAGCCCAAAGTCATTTCCAGCGGTGGCGGTGCCTATTTGACGCCGACTATCCGTGAATTGGCGCAGGAAAAGGCTATCACCGTATGGGTTCATTCGCCTATTCATGTGCTGCTGGAACGGGTGCGCCGGACAAAACGTCGTCCCTTGGTTGATAAAGAAGACGCAGCGCAAGTCATGGAAGAAATTTTTGAAATGCGCCGTCCACTTTATGAAGATACAGACATTCATATTAAGAATGACGGCAGCTCCCGTGTCTATGATGTTGTTGACGAAATCATTGATAAAATCGGACAATTGGGATAAAACTAACAGGGTTACCACCCATCACCTTTATAACCGCTCAGGAACCCTTATTTCATGGAACTTATCCTTACTTTGGTCGCCATCATCTTTTTGATTATGCTCTCGGCGTTTTTTTCCGGTTCGGAAACGGCGCTGACGGCTGCTTCGCGTTCCCGTATGCATTTAAGAGAACAGGAAGGGGATAAGCGCGCCTCAGTCGTTATCCGTCTTATCGACCGTAAGGATAAACTTATCGGGGCGCTGCTTTTGGGGAATAATCTGGTCAATATTCTTGCCTCGGCTTTGACAACAAAAATGATGCTTGATTTATATGGTGATACCGGTGTTGCCATTGCTACATTCGCCATGACATTTCTGGTTCTGGTTTTTGCCGAGGTTCTACCCAAAACCTATGCGCTTCATCATGCGGATGCCATGTCGATGAAAATTGCACCGGTTGTGACGGTAGTCGTTTTCGTGTTTGCACCGGTTACTAATTTGATCGCCGCTTTTGTTCGTGGGTTGCTTCGTCTGTTGGGACAGAAAATGTCCGGCGTTAGTGCTGCCTCGCATCTGGAGCTTTTGCGTGGAGCCATTGAAATGCATCGCGGTCTGGATGAAAAGGAACTGGAAGTCATCAAGAAAGAGCGGGATATGCTCCGCTCGGTTCTGGATTTGACCGATGTGACGGTGGGCGAGGTGATGACACACCGTAAAAATACCGAAATGTTGGACGCGACAATATCCAACAAGCAAATTATCGAACATGCGCTCAATTCACGTTATACCCGATTGCCGATTTATCAGGACAATCAGGATAATATTGTTGGTGTTATGCACGCCAAGCTGGTTCTGCGTCAGCTACGCAACTATAATGGAGACATCGACAATATCGATATTGTCTCGATGATTTCCGAACCGTGGTTTATTCCGGAAACAACAACTTTGTTTGGTCAGCTGCAGGCTTTTCGTGAACGGCGCGAGCATTTTGCCATCGTGGTGGACGAGTATGGTTCGTTCATGGGCGTTGTAACGCTAGAGGACATTCTTGAAGAAATTGTCGGCGATATCGAGGATGAGCATGATCCTATTCCCGAAAGCGTCAAATCTGATATGACGGGAGAGGGATATATTATCGAAGGCACAGCGACCATCCGTGATTTGAACCGTGAATTTGAGTGGAATTTGCCGGATGAACACTATTCAACGCTGGCCGGTCTTATTCTGTATGAAAGCAAAACCCTGCCTCAGGTCGGGCAAAAATTCGCCTATT
>QKJH01000162.1 GCA_003250865.1 Alphaproteobacteria bacterium
TCTTGACGGGGATATTGTTCTTGTATCTTTCGGGCTTCACTGTGAATGTCGTGGTGCTTTTTGCTCTTATTCTGTCGACAGGGATGTTGGTTGACGGAGCCGTTGTTGTAACCGAATTTGCAGACCGAAAAATGTCGGAAGGTCTTCACAAAGCCAAAGCATACGCACTGGCTGCCAAAAGGATGGCTTGGCCGATTATTGCTTCGACGGCAACAACGCTGGTGGCGTTTTTGCCTTTGCTGTTCTGGCCTGGTATTGTGGGCGAATTCATGATGTATTTGCCGATGACATTGATTGCGGTTTTAACTGCATCATTGGCCATGGCCTTGATTTTTGTACCAACACTTGGTGCGTTGTTCGGCAAGCCGGGAACGTCAGCTTCGCCTGAAGTCTTGGCGGCTTTGGCTGCCAGTGAAACGGGGGATATTCATGAGATTAAGGGCATAACCGGCAAGTATATTTCCATTTTGGAAAAAGCTTTGTCCCATCCGAAAAAAGTGATGCTGATTGCGCTGGTTTTACTGGTTGGTGTACAGTTTTTGTATGCAAATTTTGGTAAAGGGGTTGAATTTTTTCCTGCTATTGAACCCGATAACGCCGTGGTTCTTGTTCACGCCCGCGGCAATCTGAGCATTGAAGAGCAAGATGTTCTAATGAAAGAGGTTGAAGCCCGCATTATGACTGTACACGGGCTTGAAAGCATTTATACCCGTACAGGCTCGAACAACCGTAGCGGTAATGATGTTGCGGAAGATGTCATTGGTCAGATTCAGCTGGAGTTTGTCGATTGGCAGCTAAGAGACAAAGCATCAATCATATTGGAAGAAGTGCGTAAAAGAACCAAAGATATTGCCGGCATCAAGGTTGAAATGCGCGAAGAAAAACGCGGGCCAAACCAAGGAAAGGATATCGAGGTTGAGATTGCCTCGCGTGATCCTTCTTTACTGGACGATGCGGTTATGCGTGTACGAACGGCAATGGAAAAAGATATTGGCGGTTTAGTTGATATTGAGGATTCCCGAGCCATGCCCGGCATCGAATGGCAAGTTGAGGTAGACCGTGCGCAAGCGGCAAAATTCGGGTTGGACATTACCACAATAGGCAGTTCGGTGCGCATGGTAACCAACGGTCTTTTAGCCGGCACGTATCGACCGGATACGGCTGATGATGAAGTTGATATTGTAGCGCGCTACCCGTCTGAGAAGCGCTCCATTATGGAACTTTCCAATCTACATATTCAAACACGAGATGGTTCTATACCGGTCAGTAACTTTCTTACGATAAAGCCGAAACAGCGTGTTTCTACCATTAACCGCGCCAATCAAATACGCGTTATGCGAATTTTTGCCAATGTTGCCGAAGGGGAAAATGCTAATGCAAAAACTGTTGCTATGAAGCAATGGTTGAACGAGCATCCATTTACCAATGGTGTTCGAGTATCTTTTAAGGGGCAGGATGAAGATCAGCAAGAGGCGCAGGCATTTTTGACAAAGGCATTTTTTGTGGCTTTGTTTTTGATGGCCATTATTCTTCTAACCCAGTTTAACAGTTTTTACTCAGCCTTTCTGATTTTAACGGCCGTCATTTTATCCACTATCGGTGTGTTTCTTGGTCTTTTAATAACGGGGCAGGCGTTCTGTGTAGTCATGACCGGCGTGGGTGTAATTTCATTGGCTGGCATTGTGGTGAATAACAATATCGTTTTGATTGATACGTATGATTATATTCGTGCTTCGACAGATTATTCCGTGCGTGAAGCCATTGTGCGTACTTGTGCCCAGCGTTTCCGGCCTGTGATGTTAACGACAATTACAACCATCTTGGGATTATTACCAATGGTACTGCAAGTCAATATCGATTTTATGGCGCGGGATGTTTCCGTGGGTGCGCCGTCAACGCAGTGGTGGGTGCAATTGGCTACGGCTGTTGCCTATGGCTTGACTTTTGCGACAGTCTTGACACTGCTGGTAACGCCCGCTTTGCTGCAATTGCGCGGCAATGCTTCAGACTGGTGGAAACGGCACTTTATTTCTCGGCATTCAGAACGCGGCCTGCAACAATAAGATGGCCGATAATGCTAATCCAGCATTGGGCAATAAAAATTGTGCCGACAATGGCGAAGCTTTGCGGCCAAAAACAGATAATCATCATGACGATGAATGTTTCTAAATCACTGAGCATCCCACCAAGGCGAATGCGCGATGGAAGGCGTTCAATACTCATGCGGCGCTCGATAATCAGTTTCAGGGCAATTTTGGCGTTATAGGCAATAGAATAGGAAAAAATAATCAGACCGGTCATCAGCAGATGTTTATCAAAGCCCATGGCAAAAAAGAAAAAGAAACCCGCACAAAAAATATAGTTTAGAACCGTTCGCAGATAGAATCCTTTGTCGGTGGTTTTTGTCAAATAGGCAATGCGCTTATCCAGAAGATAGGTCATTCGATTGAGGCAAATAAACACAATGCCTGTTGTGTAATGATGGTATGGAAGCATAAGAAAAGCCCATATGCCGATAATAAAACCGGACAGGGTGACTTCATCTGCTGTGACATCAAGTGATACCAGAGCTTTTGCCAGAGTTTGGAGTATATGCTCTTTGGTACGTGAAATGGCATTCATTCTATTTACCGTTTATGTTTTGCTTTAAAAAAACGTGCGGATTTGTCGGATACACGGATATAAGAAACGGGTATGGATAAAAGATATAAAATGCTAATGACCACCAGAGTTGTCCACGGTTCGTTAATCAGAGAGGCTAGAATAGCACCAATCGCTCCCATAACCGGTAAGGCAAATTTACGGCGTAGGCGCAAACCTTTTAAGGAAAAGGTTGGAATTTGTGAAAGCATTAAGGCCGCAACAAACAATATCCATACCCCAATAGCTACAGGAGAATAGGTCATCGTTCCATGCCCAATTTCAAAGCTGGCATAAAGCGGTAAGAGTGCAAGAATGGCACCTGCCGGCGAGGGGAC
>QKJH01000214.1 GCA_003250865.1 Alphaproteobacteria bacterium
ATACGACATCGGCTTTTGGCAATGCGCTTTCGCCATGGAAAGCCAATACGGACGGTGCAAATGATTTCCGTGTACCGGGTGGTTCATCAGGCGGGTCAGCCGCTGCTGTGGCGGCGCGTATCGCCATGGGTGCAACCGGAACGGATACGGGCGGTTCAATCCGCCAGCCGTCGTCTTTCTGCGGGATTACGGGGATTAAACCGACCTATGGCCGCTGTTCACGCTGGGGCATTATCGCCTATGCTTCTTCGCTGGATCAGGCAGGACCGATGGCGCGCACGGTCGAAGATTGTGCTATCATGCTCAACGCCATGGCAGGGTACGATGCAAAGGATTCCACCTCGGTCGATATTCCGGTACCAGACTATACGCGTGCGTGTGTTGGTAATGTCAAGGGCAAGAAAATCGGTATCCCCAAGGAATACCGTGTGGATGGCATGCCCGAGGAAATCGAAAAATTCTGGCAGCAATCCATCGCCATGCTCAAAGATCAGGGAGCCGAGATTGTCGATATTTCCCTGCCGCATACGAAATACGCACTGCCGACCTATTACATTATTGCTCCCGCCGAATGCTCGTCCAATCTGGCGCGTTATGACGGCATGCGTTACGGCCAGCGGGTCGAGGGCAGTGATCTGACCGATACGTACGAGCTTTCCCGTGCAGCCGGTTTCGGTATTGAGGTTAAGCGCCGCATTATGATTGGTACATACGTATTGTCGGCCGGTTATTACGATGCCTATTATCTCAAAGCCCAGCGGGTGCGTGCCCTGATTGCGCAGGATTTTAAAAACGCCTTTGAAAAGGTGGATGCGATTTTGACACCGCCGGCACCGTCTTCGGCCTTTAAGGTGGGCGAGAACGAGGATGATCCCGTTAAAATGTATCTGAACGATGTCTTTACCATTCCAGCGTCACTGGCCGGTTTGCCAGGCATGGTGGTTCCAGTTGGAATTGATAGTGCGGGCTTGCCGATTGGGATGCAAATTTTAGGCAACCGCTGGAACGAGGAAGAGGTATTTAATGTCGCAACCGCATTGGAGCGGGCGGCGCATTTCACGGCCAAACCGAATTATAAAACGGTGGCTTAATATCAACGTCTCATAAAGGAGAAAACCGATGAGCGATGACCAACAAAGCGTAACGACTAAAGTACCTGAAGTTTTTGACTGGAAGTGGTTTTATTTTTCATTCCAAGGGCGTATTGCTCGTAGCGATTACTGGCTGAAATATTTTGTTCCGGCTTTAATCATCAATCTTGCTCTCAGTTCGATTGTGCCGATAATCGGGTTTGTAGTGGCTTTGGTGCTGGTTTGGGTTGGTTTGGCCACGGGGGCAAAACGCCTGCACGACCGCGGTAAATCGGGATGGTTCCAGTTGATATTAATTATTCCGTTTATCGGTATCGTCTGGTGGCTGATTGATATGGGCTGTCTAAAAGGCACGGACGGCGATAACCAATACGGCTCTGATCCGCTGGCGTGAAAATAAACAAGAAACATGTGTGAAAGAAAGTAAAACGAATGGCAATTTTAATCGAAGGTAGAACAGGGGATTGGGAAATGGTTATCGGGCTGGAAGTCCATGCCCAGGTTGTTTCCAATTCCAAGCTGTTTTCCGGCTCTTCGACCGATTTCGGTGCGGCGGCCAACAATAATGTATCGTTTGTGGATGCGGCCATGCCCGGCATGCTGCCCGTCATTAACGGATACTGCGTTGAACAGGCCGTGCGCACGGGATTGGGATTGAATGCTGCGATTAACCAATTCAGTGTGTTCGAGCGGAAAAACTATTTCTACCCCGATTTGCCGCAAGGATATCAGATTTCACAATACCAGTATCCGATTGTCGGCGAGGGCGCGATTGAAATTGACTTGCCGGATGGCTCGACAAAAGAAATCCGCATCGAGCGTCTCCATCTGGAGCAGGATGCCGGTAAGTCACTGCATGACCAGCATCCGCAAAAAACCTTTGTCGATTTGAACCGCTCGGGTGTGGCTTTGATGGAGATTGTTTCAAAACCCGATATGCGCGGTCCCGAGGAGGCGGTAGCCTATGTTGAAAAACTGCGTGCTATCCTGCGTTATCTGGGCACGTGTGACGGCAACATGGAAAAAGGCAATTTGCGCTGCGACGTTAATTTATCGGTACGCAAACCGGGCGGTGAGCTGGGCACGCGCACGGAAACCAAAAACGTCAACTCCTTACGCGCTGTGGCCGGTGCCATTGAATATGAATGTCGTCGCCAAATCGAACTGCTGGAAGAGGGCGGCACGGTTGTGCAGGAAACGCGTTTGTGGGATCCCGATAAAATGGAAACCCGCTCGATGCGTTCGAAGGAAGAAGCGCATGATTACCGTTATTTCCCCGATCCGGATTTGCTGCCGCTTCGTTTTGATGATGCCTTTGTGGAAAAAGTCAAAGCCGATATGCCGCAATTGCCGGACGATTATAAAAAACGCTTTGTGTCTGATTATGAACTATCCAACTATGATGCATCGGTTCTGATTCAGGAAAAGGACCGCGCCGAATATTTCGAAGCGGTGGTAGCGGGCGGCAAGCGTGATGCCAAGAAAGCGGCCAACTGGGTTATCAACGAGTTGCTCGGTCTTCTGAATAAAGAGGGCAAGGAACTGTCCGACAGCCCGATTAGCGCGGGGCAGTTGGGTGAACTGCTCGATTTGATGGCGGATGATACGATTTCGGGTAAAATCGCCAAGGACGTATTTGCGCTGATGTTTGAAACCGGTAAGAATGCCGGCGTTATTGTCGAGGAAAAAGGCCTGAAGCAGGTCACCGACACGGGCGAGATTGAAGCGCTGGTTGACAAAATCATTGCCGATAATCCCGCGCAGGTTGAACAGTACCGTGGCGGCAAGGACAAGCTGTTCGGTTTCTTTGTTGGTCAAGCAATGAAGCTGACGGGCGGCAAGGCCAACCCCGATATGGTCAATAAAATACTAAA
>QKJH01000130.1 GCA_003250865.1 Alphaproteobacteria bacterium
AAAGAATTTACGCCTAAGCATTTGCAATGGATTAAGAAAGCATTGGTTGAGGCTAATGAGTTTGTCAAGCTTGACACACTTTGTGACGTTGAAGCCAGACGGGATTACAATGCAAATATACATTTTATGGCTGCAGAATGGGGCAGATTGCTGATAGATGCGGTTGATAAAAAACAGATGTTTCAAGATAACGGCATCGGCATGTGTCTCGCGCCGCCGGAAGGTAAAGAGCTGGGGGTTGATGGGCATTTTGATCAATCCGACAATGATGTATTCACCTTCTATTTATATTCGGGAACCACAATCAATAACGGCTATCAAAACAACCTTATTCTTAAAGATTATGCGCGCATTGCCAAAGTGGCCAACATCACTTTTCCTTTGACCAGTGATGTTCGCAGACCAGCGCATTTCCACGGTTCGATTGCTTTTCCGCCCAAAGGGGAAACCGGACAATTGGGCGGCGGCGTAACCCTTGCTGCGGAAACCATGCTTAATCCGGAAATATTCGAAGTAAAATCCCAAATATTTATCGAACATATTGCCGATATTGTCGGTGACGGTAGCCAATACCGTGTAAAAGAGCGCAAATGGCGCTTTCCTGTGCATAGAGGCGGCGGCCATTTTCTTTGGGCGTAAAGTCTGATACAACTATCCTATCACCATAATTTTTTACTCTGTGGGATGGCATGGCGGAGTTTAGAAGCCGTTTTTCACTTCCGGACAAGGAAGAATTCATCGAGCAGCAAAGCCAGTACGGCTTGCTGTGGCTGGCCGTGTGTGTGGCGGCAGGCATTGCCACGTTTCTATCCGTAAAAACACCGCCAACTTTGCCTCATTTGATTGTTGGTCTGTTGCTGGGTGTTATGATATGGCGTTGGCAAGTGGTACGGCAATCCTATCTGTTGAAATATGCGACATTGGCCGTTATGGCCTTTATTATCGGAGCGGGAATGGCCGCAGTACAAAAAAGCCTGACCCATACCGTTATGCTTGACAAAGAAGTCCGCTATGCCCGTGTCGAAGGCCGCGTGGAAAATATCGAAAAATTGACCCGCGGATTCAGGGTAATCGTTGAACCGCATACTATTGATCCGCTTGGTAAAGGAAATGCATTGCCGGGAAGGGTACAGGTAACCTTGCGCAATTATAGTAATGACAATTGGCAGGAGTTGCGCGGTAGCAAGATTGGTTTTCATGCTTCCCTGATACCGCCGTCACCACGTCTGTATCCGGGGGGATATGATTTTCGCCGACATGCATTCTACCACGGAGTTGGGGCGTACGGCTTTGCTTTGGGCAAAAATGTGGAAATTCTGGAGCCTGCCGATGATTATGGCTTTCACCCCTTTAAAGCCGTACGAATGGCTGTGGCCAAGCGGGTTTACGCGGTAATGGATAAAGAAATTGCCGGATTGTCCGTCACCCTGATGACTGGAGAGCGGGGCGGCATATCCGATGATGACTATACGGCACTCAAAGGGTCGGGCTTGGCGCATATTCTGTCGATTTCAGGAATGCATATCGGTATGTTGGCCGGTTTTATCTTTTTTGCTGCCCGTTTTGTGATGGCTTGTTCCATGTATCTGGCGTTGCATTGCCCCATTAAGAAAATCGCCGCTTTTCTCGCCATACTCGGGGCACTGTTCTATACCTGTATCGAGGGCGGCTCCATTCCCACTTTGCGTTCATTCTTTATGACAGCCGTTTTTTTTACAGCCGTTATGCTGGACAGGTCGCCGTTTTCCGTGCGGCTTTTGGCGATTGCCGCACTGGGGGTAATGGTTATTGAGCCGTCTTCGGTTATCGGCCCAAGCTTTCAAATGTCCTTTTCAGCTGTGACGGGGCTGATTATTTTTTATGACACAACACGCGGGTTCTGGAAAAAGCTCTGGCGAAAGCACGGTAAAGACAGTTTGATAAGCAAGGCTGGCATTTATTTTCTCGGGGCCGTGGCAACCACCGTGATTGCGACATTGGCAACCTCCATCTTTGCCATTTATCATTTTGGCCAGTTTGCGCCCTATAGTTTGCTGGGCAATCTGTCGACCATGACGATTATGGCCGTGTTTACCATGCCGGCCATCGTTATCAATTACATGGTTTTGCCGCTGTCACCATGGGGAGTGGATGTTGTGCCGCTAAAAACCATCGAATATTCGATGCAGGCCGTAATGGATGTAGCGCGCATGATAACCTATGAACTGCCTTACTCGTTAATTAATATGCCGGCCATGAGCCTGACAGCGTTACTGTGGTTTGTAGCGGGCGGCGTAATGTTGTGTTTCATTCAGGGCAATCTGCGTTGGCTGTCCATTCCTTTTTTGTTAATGGGAATAGGTGTTTACGCCTTTTCGCCTCGACCCGACATCTATATTACCCGAAAAATGACCTATGTG
Source organism: Alphaproteobacteria bacterium (assembly GCA_003250865.1). Lineage (GTDB taxonomy): Bacteria > Pseudomonadota > Alphaproteobacteria > Micavibrionales > SZUA-601 > SZUA-601. The sequence continues at coordinate 2,400 of QKJH01000130.1, forward strand.
GCCGTACGGCAGGATGACGGTCTCTATCGTGTACTACAGCTTAAACGTAATAAATTCACCGAAGAAGCCTTAATGACCCGATTAGGGGAAGGAGCAACGGTACAAAAGCCGGAAGAGAGCGCAAATTGTGATCGCTGGGGCTGTATTTTCAAGGTGAAGGGAAAAACGCTCGCCGTGGCATTGTCGTACGAAGCCGTAACCGAAGATTGCAGTAATGCCGATATTCTCATATCGCGTGAACCGGTCAAGGAATGGCAATGCAAAAAACCGCAAACCATTATTGATTGGTGGAATATTTATGACGGTGGCGGTATGACAGGGGTTATCCAAGACCGCAGTTTGAAAACGGTTTTTACGGCACGCTTAGATTAGTGATAAACCCGGGTCAGTCCGACCAGGCGGCCTTGGATTTTAACCTGTGAAGCATGGTATTTCTGAATGGAATGCTCGGTATTTTCGGGGATAAGATAGACCGTATCCCCATCTTTTTTAAAGCGTTTCAGGGTGGCTTCCTCGTCATTGACAAGTGCAACGACAATATCACCGTTACGTGCCGCCTGACAGCGTTCAATCATCACCGTATCGCCGTCCATAATACCGATGTCCTGCATGGATTCACCATCAATTTCCAGAGCATAATAATCGCCGCCGCCAATCATCGAGGGCGGTACATCGGCAAAGCGGGATGTATCGGCAATGGCCTCAATCGGTGTGCCGGCCGCAATCTTGCCGTATAGGGGGATTTGCGCTGTTTTCACTGCTGCTCCACTAAAGGGAACAACCGTGCTTTCTTTTGGCGCGGCCGCCGAGGGCATTTTCAGAATTTCGACGGCGCGCGCCTTGTTTTCCAGTTTACGGATAAAGCCGCGCTCTTCCAAAGCGGAAATAATACGGTGAATGCCGGATTTGGAGTGTAAATTCATCGCCTCCATCATTTCCTGATACGAAGGGCAGACCCCTTTGTCCGTGATGCTCTTGTGGATAAGCATTAAAAGGTCATGTTGTTGTTTGGTCAGCATGGCTTTTTTCCGTGTTGTTATGGTGTATTATTAATATTCTTCTTTTGTTCTATCATAAAGCAAAGGTCGTGGCAAGAACAAAAACAGAAAATTCAGCTTTGCGGAAAGAGTTTTGCGGCCAGCTTTGTCAAATCGCGCTGTTTTTGCAAGGTTTCACCAATCATGACCGTTTTAATGCCTTCGGTCTGGTAGGATTGGATAGTTTTGGCAAGCTTTATCCCCGTGGTGGCGATGGGGTGATACCCTTTGGGGAGCTTGTGCACCAGATGTCGCACATTGTCCAAATTGACGGTTGTTTTAATGATGTCACGGTTGTCCAAGGCAATGAATTTGCTGCTTAGATGGGATAGAGCACGCTCTACCTCATATTCGTTATGCGCGATAATGATGACATCCATGCCCCATTGCAACGCCGTCTGTTCTATAATGCGGGCTTGCGTATCGTCCAGCATTGTCAAGTACAGCATGATACAGTCGGCCTCAAGCGCTTTGGCTTCAATAACCTGATACTTGTCTATGATATAGTCTTTTAGGATTAGCGGCAGATTAGTTGCTTCGCGCACACGCTTGAAATCCGCCATACACCCGCCGGCATAAAAATCATCGGTACTGACTGCGACTGCCGATGCTCCGGCTTTTTCCGCTGCCAGAGCAATTTTTACAGGGTCATAGCTTTTGTCATCAAAAAAGACATCCCCAAACGGAGACTTTTTGCGAATATCCATTATCCACGACAGGTCCTTTTCTTTTGTATCCGCTTGCAGACGTGTCGAGAAACTTTTCCCGGGCGGGCACAGACGAGCCTTGTCCTGAACAGCGCTAAGTGGAACCAACGCCATACGTTTTTTAAGATTTTCCTTTTTCTGGGACAGTGCTGCTTTATAAATGGCAAGTGACATAAGGGAGAACCCAAGAGGTTAGGTTTTGCTTGATAAAAAATTATTGTGCATTAGTTTGTTTAGACATGTAGTAACGGAATACTAACATTTTAACCTTTATCATTCGTAAAGAATTTAATCCCCGCCATCGACAGAACCGTAAGAATAATCCATGCAAAAGCGTAAACCTCTTAATATGAAGCCGCACAAACAGCCCGGTAAATCGTCGACCGTTGGGTTGTTTATCCTGTACTCACTGATTTTCATTGCCCTGATGGGATTTGTTTTCATCGGTAGCTATATGGCCGGACAGATGGCAACGGATCCTGAAAAGTTACAAGAGCTTATGGAGCAACAGCAAGATATCAAGATTGAGCGCTATAAAAGCCAGAGCATCACCCTTGTACCGGAGGATGTAACCATTCAGGCAGGTGATTATGCGCACGAGGTGGTTGTTGAATCAGATCATAAACAAACCTATTTTGACGAGCAGGGCCGCCCGACCATCAGTTACGAGGAAACCATTCACCCTGAAGATGATGTCATGCAAACAAGTGCCATCAAATACAGCAATGCCTCATTAAACCAGTCTGTATTACAGGATAAGAGCACGACGCTTGCCGACCGCTTGGCTGCTCGCGGTATTAATAATGTTGAAGACTTGCTTCCCAAAGTTGACAGCGGAACGGATTTGAGCGGCATCAATGTAGACGAGGAAGTCGGCAAAGGAAAGCTCTATCCCAAACTGAAAACCAGTGAACATCCTTCATGGCTGCAATATTCGCAAGCGATACAAGCAACCGACAAGGATAAAAATGCACCTTTCATAGCTATTGTTATTGACGATGTCGGGGTGGATTACAAACGCTCGCTTGATGTGATTAACATTGACGACCGTTTGACATTATCGTTTTTGCCCTATGCGAATAATGTGGAAAAATTATCCAATGCGGCGCATCAGCTGGGGCATGAAGTCATGGTGCATGTTCCGATGGAACCGCAGGATCTGGTGCATAATAATCCGGGGCCCAATGCCTTGCTTAAAACCAATACAGCCAGTGAGAACGTGCGCCGTTTACGCATAAACCTGAACCGTATTCCTACGGCAATCGGTGCCAATAATCACATGGGAAGTGCTTTGACTGAAGACGATAAAGCCATGATGTTGGTCATGAGCGAGCTGAAAAACCATGGCATGCTCTTTCTTGATTCCCGAACAAGCGCTAAGTCGGTGGCTCAGAAAATTGCAGAAATGGGGCACATGCCCAATGCAACGCGGGACGTTTTTCTGGATCATGACCCCAGCTTTCAGGCCGTGATGGGGCAGTTGAACGAAACTTTGCGTATTGCCCAGAAAAAAGGGTATGCGGTTGCTATCGGGCATCCCAAGGACAATACCATTCTTGCTCTGAAACAATGGCTGCCGACCATCAAGGGGTTAGGGGTCAAGGTTGTTCCATTGACAGCCATTGTCAAACGCAATCTGGGAGACAACGTGGCGCTTTATGATGTCGGGTATGGCAAGACACTGCCCACACCGGAAAATAGACCGCAAACCATGGCAGAAAAGCTGAACCTGACCGAACCGAAAGCCGGTGAGGAAAATATGGAAGATGATGAGTTTTCCGGCATTGCCGAACAGTTGAAACAGCTGGACACCCATCCGAATATTATCGTTGATAAAGTGAGTGAGTAGTCCATTTTTTTGTTGTAATGAATCTAAATAATATGTAAATTTATTGGGATTTAAATTCAATAGAAAGATTGGGCGATGACAATCGAAAATCCATTTGCAGGAATTGACTTTCTGGATGATTTCAATATGGCACCGCTACACCAGTCATTGCGCCAGTTATTGGATAATTACAAAGAAGAGGAAGGCGCACCGCTAGAAGGTTGTTATTATACAAACCCCCATTTTCTTAAGCACTATGAGAATTATAAACAAAATTGTGCAACCTATGCGGACAACGCTATAAAAAATGAACGTTACCGTAGCAAAGGTGAAGAAATAAAAAAACATTTGGACGAAAACACGACAAAAATCGCGAAGTTGCGTGAACGTTTTCTTGCCTATCCCGGATTCGAAGTATTTGTTTTCTATACACCCGAAGGTGAAAAACTGCAGGATTTATGCACAGATTCTGCGGTAATGGATGACAAAACATCCGATGTTTTTCTAAAAGAACCAACCAAACTGAACCATTGGTGGCGGTGTAGACAGAGCCCTGGCTATCAGGCGTTTCATGAAGCCAATAAAGCCTTGATAAACGATACGGGCAAGGACTTTTGGCAATTTAGGCAGGAGATGGTGCCATTGGTAAATGAAACCAGCCTTCTTAAAGAAGAATACTATAAAAACTATTATCTGGACAGAGAAGTCCCTGCCAGCCGCTTTACGCAACAAGACTTGAAGCGAGACATTGAGGCACACGAAAAGGCATTCAATCAAGAAGTAGCCGAGAGGCTGATAGAACATATGTATGGGTTTAATGACCCTAAACTGGCATCCGCTTATTCTCAGGCTGTTTATGACAGTTTATCGGACTTACAGACGAAGTATCCTGATATCAGCGAATTCCATGCCGCATCTTTTGCCTTCCGGCTTCGTGAGATGTCACCAAGCAGAAGGATGTTCTTGTATCTTTTACCCCAGATGGGAATTCGGCTGACAGCAACGACATACAATGATGATGACGAACTGTGTATGGATATTGCCGACAGTCTTTTTCACGTTAGACGGAATAGCTCAACATCCGATCACAGTGCCGAAAGAGAAGAAAAAGAGAGGAAAGAAAAAGAAGATATTATCCAGCAGAATGAACATTCGACCCAGCAGGCATTGCGATGGGCATTTTTGAACATGCAGATTCACAGTCAGATGGAAAAAGCCGGAAGGTTTTTGAATAAAGCAAAAGCGTATGAACAGAAAAGATATTATAAATACGATTATAATTATGACTATCTAATAAGCACTCCTGAAAAAGAAAAAACGCGCGGACGCGATAGGGGGATGGATTTGACCCTATAATTCCATTCACCGATAAACGAGTGTAAAAAATTCTTATATAAGCCCGTTGCCTTTGCCGTTTATTTGCGCTCTAATAGGCCGCAGAAGTTAACCAGCGGCAAAGGGCGTATCTCCATGACCAAATCCAAACCTACTCTTGTTCTGGCATGTGATCATGCGGGATATGAATTGAAAAAGGCCATTGCCCATTTTATCGAAGATAACGGTCTGGCGGAATCGGTTACCGATGTCGGTACGGAAAGTGTACAATCGGTGGATTATCCGGATTATGTATGTAAGGCTGTTGAAGCAATCCTTGACGGCTCGGCGGATATGGGAATTGTGGTGTGCGGAACCGGTATTGGGGTTAGCATCGCTGCCAACCGTTTCAACGGTATTCGGGCAGCCTTATGCACCGATGCTGAAATGGCTGAATTGTCACGTAGTCATAACAATGCCAACATTTTGGCATTAGGCGCACGAAAAATCGATCATGCCAGTGCTTTCGCCATGGTTGAAACATTTTTGGCTACACCGTTTTCTGATGAAGAACGGCATAAACGGCGTGTCGATAAACTGGATAATTAAACCTATTTTAAAGGAGAAAAAACATGAAATTTTTACGACGGATGCGCAAAGGATGTTGTAGCTGTGCCTGTAATGAAAACAAGCAGGGTCGTTTTTTCTCCGCATCGTTGGCACAGTCTCATCCGGATGTAGCCGCCGCCATTGGACAGGAATTGGAACGTCAGCAAAATTCGATTGAACTGATTGCATCGGAAAATATCGTTTCGCGTGCGGTACTCGAGGCGCAAGGCTCGGTGATGACCAACAAATATGCCGAAGGCTATGCCGGCAAGCGTTACTATAACGGTTGTGAATATGTTGACAAGGTCGAGGAATTGGCCATTGATCGTGCCAAGAAACTGTTCGGTTGTGAATATGCCAATGTTCAGCCGCATTCTGGTTCTCAGGCCAATCAGGCCGTTTTTCTGGCATTGCTCAAACCCGGTGATACGGTCATGGGGATGTCGCTGGATGCCGGCGGGCATTTGACCCACGGCTCCAAAGTCAATGAATCGGGCAAGTGGTTTAATTCGGTGTCCTATGATGTCAACAAAGATACGTTGCTACTTGATTATGATGCCATCGAAGCATTAGCTATGGAGCATAAACCCAAACTGATTATTGCGGGGGCTTCGGCTTATCCGCGTCATATGGATTTTGCCCGCTTCCGTGAAATTGCCGACAAGGTGGGCGCTATTTTAATGGCCGATGTTGCGCATTATGCCGGGTTGGTAGTAACGGGGCTTTATCCGAACCCATTTCCGCATGCGCATGTTGTGACTACGACCACCCATAAAACATTACGCGGCCCACGCGGCGGCATGGTACTGACCAATGACGAGGGGATTGCCAAGAAAATCAATTCGGCTGTTTTTCCGGGGCTTCAGGGCGGCCCGCTGATGCATGTGATTGCCGCCAAGGCCGTTGCCTTTGGTGAAGCGCTCTCGGATGAGTATAAAACCTATATGCAGGCCGTTCTGGATAACTCGCGTGCCATGGCAAAGGCGCTGATGGATGGCGGCATTGACATTATTTCAGACGGTACCGACAGCCACATGATTCTGGTGGATTTGCGCGCCAAAGGTGTTACGGGCAAAGATGTAGCCAACGGTCTTGATAAGCTGGGCATTACCTGTAACAAGAACGGTGTACCGTTTGATACGACCAGTCCGATGGTAACCTCGGGCATTCGTATCGGTACACCGGCCGGTACAACGCGCGGTTTTGGTACACAGGAATTTACCATTGTCGGGCGCATGATTGCCCGCTATATTGATGCTCTTGCGTATGCGCAAAAGGAAAATGATAAAACTGTATTGTCGCAAGTCAGTGCGGAAATATACGACGAAGTCAAACGTTTGTGTGCTGAATTTCCGATTTATTAAAGATTATCGGGCATACAGGCTGTTATTTGAAATAACATGAGGATAAGACAATGCGTTGTCCATTTTGTGGAAACATGGATAGTCAGGTGAAGGATTCCCGTCCGTCCGAGGATGGTGTCTCCATTCGCCGTCGCCGGATGTGTCCGGAATGTGGTGCCCGTTTTACAACGTACGAGCGGGTGCAACTGCGTGAACTGTTGGTAAAAAAATCTGATAACCGAACCGAACCGTTCGATCCGGACAAGGTCAAGCGCTCGCTACGGGTAGCGTTGCGCAAACGTCCGATACTCGAGGATCAGATTGAACGCGCGGTCAATTCCATCGTCCGTCAACTTGAAGCTACGGGTGAGGCTGAAATTACCAGCACGGATGTTGGTGAAAAAGTCATGCAGACGTTGCTGGCACTTGATAAAGTGGCCTATATCCGCTATGCCTCGGTCTATAAGGATTTCCAAGAGACCACGGATTTCAATGAATTGCTGAGTGACCTTAAAAACAAAAAATCGTAATTGCTGCCAAGGAAGACCATGTTTACCGGAATTATTACCGATGTCGGAAAAATTGTTGAAATTATTGACAAGCCCGGCGGTGACCGCGTTTTTACCATCCAAACGAACTTTGATATGAACGGGATTGTACATGGTGCTTCAATTGCCTGTAGCGGGGTCTGCCTGACGGTTATTGAAAAGGGGACGAACGGCTTTACCGTGCATGTTTCAAATGAAACGCTGGAAAAAACATCGCTTGGTTCGTGGCAGGTGGGTACGGTGGTCAATCTGGAACGTTCCTTGTGTGTCGGGGATGAGTTGGGCGGCCATCTGGTATTCGGTCATGTGGATGGTTTGGCCGTTGTCATGGGGATGGAAGAAGACGGGGATAGCACCCGTTTTATTCTTCGCGCACCGCATGGGATGGGAAAATTTCTGGTGCCCAAGGGCTCGGTGGCGCTGGACGGGATTTCCCTGACAGTGAACGAGGTTGACGGCAACATGTTTGGTGTCAATATCATTCCCCATACATGGCAAGAAACCAATTTACAGTATAAGGCTATCGGTGATAGGCTGAATTTTGAACCGGACATGCTGGCGCGTTACGTACTTAAAGCGCAAGGGCTACTCGAATAGGAGACTGACTATGGTACAAAAATGGGATGAGGAAAAACCTGCTCCGCACATTATGATTATCGAAGCGCGTTTTTATGATGATATTGCGGATAATCTCGCTGCGGGTGCAATTGCCGAACTGGAAAAGGCAGGCGCTACGTACGAGCGTTATCAGGTTCCCGGAGCTTTTGAAATCCCGGCCGCCATTCAATTTGCCATCCGAAGCATGGATTTCTACACGGCGCGCAAGCGTTTTGACGGTTATGTCGCTTTGGGGTGTGTTATTCGCGGTGAAACCTCGCATTATGACGTGGTGTGCGAGGCTGTAGCGCGCGGGGTACAGGATATGGCAACCCGTCATACTTTGGCCGCAGGTTTTGGTGTGATTACGGCTGAAAACCGTGAACAGGCCATGGTGCGCGCCGATATGAACGGCAAAAATTACGGCGGTAAAGCGGCATGTGCGGCGCTGGACATGATACGTCTCAAGGAACATTTCTCCTTATTCCCGCGGTAAAAGTTTGACAAATGAAGCGTAGCATGTCTATTTTCACTGTCCTTAATTCTATACAGTATTGATAATCTTGAATGACAAAAGAACAGACAACACCAAAAAAATCCTCTCCTAAAAAGGGCAAAAACTACCTTCCTATGGATGAGAAGGTATCCAAAGACCGCCGTAAACCGTCGGCAAAAGCCAAAAAGCTGGCATCCCGCCTGTGCGCCGTACAGGGCGTA